>JAIRQA010000063.1 GCA_031256715.1 Coriobacteriales bacterium
ATTTCTAGGCTAGTTATCCTGCCAATACCGTACTTATTAAAGATATAGGCAGCGTCACTCGCTGTGTAACTGTCAATCTTTAAGCGTTCCTCTAACAATACCTTGTTTGCCTCCATAGGATCCTCGATTCTTGTTGGTATGCAGCTGCTTAGTACCAACGTAACAATGGCGCTGCATAAAATAATGGATATTATGATTCTTATAGCACTGTGTGTGCGCATCACTCTTCCCAACTTCCTTGATAGACAGGCGGCATTTTTACTTGCTCCCGCCGAGCGAAAGCTCTTGCATCGTACTCTAGCGGCTGCGAGACATATATCTCATAGTTATCCTCAATGCCTTGTGCTGCTTCCTCTTCAGACTGTACGCCATCGCGATAGTTTTCGCTTTGATAGTTTTGGCTCCACTGATAGCAGGTCTCTTCAGAAACTAAATGACTTGCAGGGTTGTTAATTGTTTCATACTGATAAGCATGACGAACTTCGTGCACCATAAATCTGTGTATATAATAGCTATCACCCCGATTGTTAATCGCTATGCGGTTCACTGATATCTGATTGGTTGCTGCGCTATAGACTGCATAAAGAAGTGTGCCATCGGCTCTTGCCTCTTGATCAATTGTGTTAAGGATAGATATGTCTACCTTTGTCCCTAAAATCATATTTAGCTCAGCGATAAGCCCTAGGAGTAGTTCATACTTTTCTGTCTCTGTTAGTGTATACCATGCGGCTCTACTGTATTCTTCTCTACTTAAAAGCTCGTCTACTTGTGCTTGTGCTCTAAGGTCAAACAAACGTTCTACTTCGCGTGTGATAAATGATGCTCGCCACGCATCTCTTTGCTCATATATAGGTGCCATAAACGCTTGGTATTCACTTTCGGAACGCAAAATTGGAGCAAGTGAGCCATCTGGCTGATTGGTGTTAAGTGCTTCTGAAAATGAACCGAGTATAGAAGCTAGCTGTGTCATGCTATCATTTATCGATCTAATGTATTCAGAATATATGACATCGACACCATGCACGTCGTTAATGATGTCATTTAGTTGTTCTATAGTTGTGTTCTTCTTATCTATTATCGCCTCATGATAGCGCGCTATATCACCTGCGTAGTGTTTAATATCTTCTGCGATAAATAAATCAGATACAGCATCTATGAGTCTAGAAAACAACCACCATTGTTCGTCTTCCCCTTTATGCCTATCTATTGCCTCTATAAGTCTTTGTCTGGCTTGCTCAGAAAAATCTCTTAGAGTCATTATGTCTCCTTGGCTTGTGTTAGTTTCTTATTGTGGCGGCAAGGCGTAAGTCTGCCTTAACAAAATTTGCCTGTGTATTAGAAAGCAAGTCAATTGATCGCGCTACTAGACTATCTATCTGTGTGTTTATTGTACTAGCGGTTGTCACAAGCGAGTAACACTCATCGCATGTACGTCCTAACGATGCCAAAAGCACATCATTTGTCAGCCTTGATAGCGCATTGTTTACCTCAGGGTCTTCTCTAATTGATGTTAGAGAAGCAATGCATCGTTGCAAATCCTCAGTAGATACTTCGACTTTTTTATGCGATGCCATTTATGTTCCTTTCTAGATTTACCAATCAAACATTGCGCGTCTTAGTTGTGCCTGCAAATCGGCAATATGTAAAGACAGATTATATGCGCTTCTTTCGCAATCTCTAAAAGCATCACCGTGTTTACAAATCTCATATTTTAGGCGCTCGTCAATATCACAAAATGCATTGTTCGCACGGCAGTATTCAGATCCTCCAAGTAGCTCGTTCATAGAATTTTCATAGCTTTGGGCAATTCTGATGTCTGTTGCAGTTGCTGCAAACAATACTGCGCTACGTTCTGATTCTATCCTGTTATAAAACGAAATGCTGGCGTCATTGCTATCCCTTTTAAGTTCTTTAAGTTCTTCTTGTCGTTGGCGCAAATCTTTAATCTTTACTCTAAGTAAATCCAGTTGCTTTTCGCATCCGGCAATTTCTGCCTTAAGCTGTTGTACCCTAAGCTGATTTATCATGAAATCTCTTTCTTAAAGCAAGTCTTTGTCAAAGCAAGCGTACAAGTTGACTCGGCTAACATTTTTTGTCACTGTTACTTGTAGCCGCATATCTAAACATATTTAACTTCATCTCGCCGCGCTGCGGCAACAAAAAGCGTTATGCAAGATTGTCGATCTTTCACATTTACCACACAATTTAGACAGCGCAAATCTGCGACATATATCACATTGTGCACACAAAAACAATGTAAACATAAAGTTAGACGATAGTCTAGCACCTGCGCTAATTCTTTGTCAAGTCTACAGACTACGTGGTCGTTAACCTGTGTTAGCCTGGTTTCTGTTCACGCCCCCTTGCGTCATCCTGAGATTGCCGTGGCGACAATGCTTAAGGCTCTGACACTTCGGTCTGGCGAGCTAGATCCTTAAGCTCTCGCTTCGCTCGCCTCAGGATGACATGGGGTAGGGCGTGAACAGAAACTTAGCCTGGTCGTTAACACCGCAAACTCGCAGTTGTTAACCAGCAAATGCGATGATATACTTTGGCGGCTTAATTTGCTCACGCGCCAGACTAATTGTTCACTGAATTATCAGTATTTACGCTGCTGCTAGCGTCTGTGTTGTTGGCGATTAAGCTGTCTTGTTCAAGAGTGCTAGCATTATTTCTTGCGTCTTTGGCAGCTTGTCTTCTTTTCTCGGCTTCTTCGGCTACCTTTGCGTATTCCTCGATAATTTCTGGTGGGGGGGGGGACATTAGTAGTATAGATGAGTTTACCGCTGCTATCATTTTCAAAAATGAGGTCAATGCCAAAACGCTTGCTCATGCAAACATAATATTTGCTAGCATTTTCATCTGTAATTACAAGATCCAACCCCCAGTCGTCTTCGTCTTCGATCTTCATGTCTGTAATCCTGCCAATGCCGTACTTATTAAAGATTTAGGCAGTATTTTTCGCCCTGATGTCAGTTAGCGACAAGCGTTCCTCTAACAATACCTTGTTTGCTTCCACGGGATCCTCGATTCGTGTTGGTATGCAGCTGCTTAGTGCCAACGTGACAATAGCGCTGCATAAAATAATGGATATTATGACTCCTATGATCCTGTGTGTATGCATTAGCTTAGTCTACCTGATGCCTCTTGTAGTCTTCGATTATTTTTTGAGGGATATCGGCAATGGCACCAAAGACAATCCTGCCATTACAATCGTTCTCAATGATGGCAGAAAGGCCGCCTCCCCACTTGTTAAATGTAAGATGATAAGCGAAATTACTCTCATCTCTTATCGTAATATAGAAGCTGTTTTCAGTCTCAGATTCAAATTTAAGGTCTTCAATTCTACCAATGTCATATTTTGCCAGAATGTTGGCAGCGGCAGTTGCGGCTTCACTGTCAATCTTTAAGCGTTCCTCTAATAACACTTTGTTTGCTTCCACGGGATCCTCGATTCTTGTATGCGTGCAGCTGCTTAGTACCAACGTGGCAATAGCGCAGCACAAAATAATGGATATTATGATTCTCGTGATCCTGCGTGCATGCATTAGCTTAGTCTACCTGTTTGCTCTTAAAGCCTTTGTCTGGCTTGCTCAGAAAAATCTCTTAGAGTCATTATGTCTCCTTGGCTTGTGTTAGTTTCTTACTAGTTAGACAGTCTAAATATGCAACGCCCATCACATTGTGCACACAAAACAATGTAAACGTAAAGTAAGACGATAGTCTAGCACCTGCGCTAATTATTTGTCAAGGCTACGGACTACAGGCTACTCGGTCGCTCAAACCCGTTAACCCGTTTCTGTTCACACCCCCATGCGTCATCCTGAGGCGAGCGAAGCGAGAGCTTAAGGATCTAGCTAGCCAGACCGAAGTGCCAGAGCCTTAAGCATTGTCGCCACGACAATCTCAGGATGACGCATGGGGGATGCAAGTAGAAAAGGGTTCGGGGATTATGCAAACGGGACGCTGTGGACAGCGTCCCCTACGAGGGGGGGGCGTGAACAGAAACGTTAACCCTTCTAGACAACTGCTAGACGACTACTAGATCACTTGACAACAGGTAGGCCATAGAGCCAGATGCGATGCGTGAGTTAGCATATTACTTTTCAAACAGAAAAAATTTGCGCGATTTGAGCGCAACCACACACAAGTAGCGGCATACGAGCGCCGCTTAGTTCGCCATGTAGTAGCCAATCGTAGGGTTAAACTGTTTTCACCCGCTGAGTCGTTGTCCGCACAAATTTGCGGGCGACCAAAGGTCGCCCCTACATTCGCACTTTCACTCACGGCAAACTTAGTTCGCACTCTTGCGCTAGAAACAAGCATCCAGGGGCAAGCAATTTGGCGAACGACCAAAAGCCGCCCTACGAACGCTAAAATGCAATTTGTCATAACCTGAGCTGCTACATGCGTAACAGGAGCATCTTGGTTGCAGTCTACCTTCTCACGCTTTAACAGACGCAGAACAGGCATTTTATGATTTTTGCGTTAGTTACGCTAGTAACTTGTTTGGCAGTTAAATTTACCAAGAAGTTGAGGTTAGTTATTCGCGTTTAGCGGCGCATTTAACGGTTACTGTGCAAAAGCAGCCTTGCCACTTACATCTGCTGGGATAGGAACATAGCGACCGCTGGTAGCTACGCCATCTTGAGGGTTACCATAGAAGCCCTTTGCACCACCGCTAAGCAAGGCAACAAGATTATACGCACTAAGCGACTCATCAACAGAGTCTTCTAACGTCAAAAGGCCACTAAGGCTTTGGTCACCAAAAACAGATGCCGGCAAGCTAGCACCTGTTTGCATGGGAATGACAACTGCAAAATAGCTTGCGTTAGATAAATCAACTTCTGAGACCTTCTCGGAGGTCTGATCGCCAAAAATTAGACTGGAGGTTGATTGTTGCGCAATAGTACCTGAAGCTCCAAGCGTTTGGCTGCTACTAAGCGACGGCCGCAAGACATTAGGGAAAGGCAAATGCCTTTGCGCCCCAAGCATAGCAAAGCGGCGAGCAATACTAATTGGCAAGTCTGTGCCACCGTCTGAGGCTACGGCGGCAATTACGCCATTAATGCCATAAGGCAGTCCCCACGCACTCATAACCGTAAGGGCAGCAAGTTGTTCGCTAGTCAGCTTCGGGTTAGTATGTACTAGCAAGCTAGCATAATCTACGGTTATACTCAGAAGTCCCGCGTCTATTAATTGTCTTGTGAGCGAATACCGATTAAATAATGTTCTCTGAAATGCCGATGGTGTACTACCAAAAGCGGAATCTGCTGTTTGCGCAGAGCTGCTAGTAGTGGCGTCTGTAGTTTGCGATGCATTTCCCAAGGTGGCGTCTGTAGTTTGCGATGCATTTCCCAAGGTAGCGTCAGGGGTTTGCATAGCACCGTCTGCTGTAGCAGCTTGGTCTTGCGCCGTACTATCAGATACGGAATCTGTTGCTGGCACAACGCCACCAAGAACAGCTGTCACACTATCTAGTGGCAATGGAGTTGCATCGACCTCGGTTGGACTATCTGCAGAAGACAGTGTATATGAGTAGCTCCATTCCTCGGCTAGCTTACGCGCAAGCGTAGCAGAATAAGCCTCGCCACTTTGCTCTGGAACAATCTCCTTTAAATCTGCAACTGCGCCGGCATCGGGCTTAAGTAGTTCTGAAGCAAAACTAACAACAACAGTTGTCGCTCCCGCTTTTGCAACCGCCATGCGCATTGACTCTATCTGGCGCTTATCTTGTGCGCCATCTGTTGTTAAGATAACTATGCTGCGTCCTGTTAATCTATCGCTTTGCCAATCTTGCGTTAATTGCTGTGCAAGTTTATTGCCATCGGCTAATTCAGACTGAAGTTTTTGGTTGACACTTTCGGTTTCGTCGAAACGCGTCATTAACGCATCCACCATATCCGTAGATGTGTTACGCACGATATCGCTTCCTGCAATTGCCGCACCCAAAAGCAAACCCAATGCCAAAGCGGCAAAGATGGCCACAATTGTAATCAAATGATAGCGAAAGTTATACATGTCTTCCTACTTTACGTGAGCAAAATCTATATACGTGAGCAAAATCTAAAAACCATATGCTTTAATTGATGCTTTTTTTTACCGCAGCATTTTTCATGCACAAAACCAGCAGCCGCACCCTAGGCGCCACATTTTCATGCCTAAGTTCAAACATCACTTAATACAAGCGCAACGCCAACTGTCACTTTTTTTAGCCACCGCACTCTTCAGGCGCAACGCAACTGCTGGTGCCACTTTCATCTTCTATAAGCTCCTGTTCATCGCTTGCGCGTATAGCGGCACGACGAACCTTACCATTAACAGTCTTAGGCAACTCGTTAACATAGTTCACAATACGAGGATACTTATAAGGAGCAGTTTCGCGCTTCATATAATCTTGAAGTTTACGGGTAAGCTCATCACTACCATTATAGCCCTCTTGCAACACCACCGTTGCCTTTACTGCAGATCCGCGCAACTCGTCTGGAACGGCAGTAATGGCACACTCGCGTACAGCAGGGTGCATAAGCATGACGCTTTCAATCTCGAAAGGAGAAATACGATAACCGCTAGACTTAATAACATCATCATTTCTGCCCACATACCAAAAGTAGCCATCTTCGTCAGCCCAAGCGGTATCTCCGGTATGGTACCAGCCATCATGAATGGCAGCAGCCGTGCGCTTGCTGTCGCGAAAATACTCAACAAGCAAACCTGGAGGGCGCAACTCAATTTCATCTGGGCAGCGAATGCAAATCTCGCCAGTTTTTCCTGCCGCACACTCCTCACCATCTTCGTTAAGAATATGCACATCATAAAGTGGAACCGGCTTACCCATAGATCCAGCCTTGGGAATCATGCCTGTAATGTTAGCAATTGCCACAGTTGTCTCTGTCTGACCAAATCCTTCCATCATCATTAGACCTGTAAGCCGTTGCCAATTCTGAAATACATCCGGATTAAGTGCCTCGCCTGCGGTAACACAATATCTAAGCGAACTAAGGTCATAGTTTTCCGGCTGCGCTTGCAAAATCATGCGATACATGGTGGGAGGGCAACAAAGTGTTGTCACCCGCTGTGTTTCTATAAGCGAACAAATCTCGCCAGCATCAAAGCGATCAAAGTCATAGGTAAGCACGCACGCTTCCATAAGAAACTGACCATAAAGCTTACCCCAGACAGCTTTGCCCCAACCAGTATCGGCAATAGTAAAGTGCAAACCGCCATCGCTTACAACATTTTGCCAATGCCTAGCCGTGCCCAAGTGCGCTATAGAGTAGCTATAATCATGCATCGCCATTTTTGGATTTCCTGATGTACCACTGGTAAAGTATACTATCATAGCATCATGCGAGCATGTTTTTATACGAGTCCAGTTGCTTGACGCCGCCGTTACTCCAGCATTAAAATCGCTCCAGCCTAAATAACGAGCACCGTCAATTCTCTTCTCACAAATACCATATGCATCAGCTCCCGCCCGTCTCTGCCCGCCTGTCTTTTCACAAATACCATCTGCGTCACCGTCTGCCTGCAACTGCCCGCCAGCACAACTGTCTTTAGCCGCAACCAAAATCAGGTTTTTTAGCGTTGGGCATTTTGGCAAGCAGCTATCAATGACCTCGGCAATGTCGCCCACATCTGTGCAAATTACAGTACTAATATCTGCCGCATTAACGCGATAAATAACATCATGTTCTTTAAGCATGAATGTAGCAGGCACAATAGTGGCACCAAGTTTGTTTAGCGCCAGTGCCACAAACCAAAATTGATAGTGACGACGCAGTATCACCAAGACAAGGTCGCCCTTCTCTACACCTATATCAGCCAAATAGTTCGCGGTTTTATCACTATAAAATTTAAGGTCTTCGTAAGTAAAAGTGTGATGCTCGCCTTCTGGGTTTAGCCAAACCATTGCTGGTCGGTCGGGTTCATGCTTAGCAATCTCGTCAACAACATCATAGGCAAAATTGTAGTCCTTGGGCATTTGCACTTTCATTTTGTTGAGAAGACCGTCTGCTCTATACTCTTCATGAACATAACGTTTGTAAATGTTAAGCATTAGGCATCGCCGTCCCGCGACTTAGATTCAAACCCTAAAAGTGGCAGCACCTCTGGTCTAAGATCTAAGACTTGTTGCGTTTCTGTTCTAGGCTCTAAGGACAGCTGCGCATCTTGTGCAAAACCTATATCTGGCTGCGGCTTTAAGACAATAGCAAGAAACACACATGGCGCTCCACCTATGGCAATCATGCCATGACCGCGACCAGAGTCATAGTACAGTGTGTCTCCGGGACCTAATTCTTCTATATGATTTTCGTAGGCAAAACGCATGTTGCCACTGATTATGTAATCTAGTTCTTGCCCATCATGTTGCGAGAGATGAATAGGTTTATCTTGTTGTTCAGGCAAATATGGCGCGGTAACTATGAATGGTTCACAAAGCTTATGCTTAAACATCGCCGCCTGATGCAGATACTGAAAGCCCGCCCTACGCGAGATAGAAAGCCCCTCTGTGGCACGTGTGACCTCATAAGCGGTAAGATGTGGTGCCTCGCCTGTAAGAAGTTCGATGACATCGACACCTAGCTTTGTGGCACATTTATATAGGAATGTAAAACTAAGATCGCTTTTGCCACTCTCTTGTGCCTCGTACTCTGCCGCGCTACGTCCAGTTGCCTTAGCCATATCGTTTACTGTAAGTCCCAAGTCTTCTCGCAAAGAACGAATGCGCCTGCTTACCTCGAAGATATCAGGATGGGTTGCTTGCATATCCCTCGTTCACCTCCAACTGTTAGTTGATAATAAATAATCGTGAGTAAATATGTTACCATGATATTGTACGGCATCACCGAGCCCTGTCGTGCCAAAGAAACAAGTTGCTCGGGCACGCGTCATAATTTGCGCGTGTAAAACTACGAGAGGAAACACAATGCAACAAAATATCACGCGCGCTGGGCTAATTGCCGCCCTTTATGCCGCACTTACCCTGCTAACCATGACGTTACTGGGGGGCTTTTCTTTTGGCCCTGTGCAACTGCGCATCTCTGAGGCCGTCTGCATATTTGCCATATTAAGTAGGTCAGCAATTCCTGGCTTAACTATTGGCTGTGTTATTGCTAACCTGCTTGGAATTGCAATTCTTGGCACCGGGCCTCTTGGTTTGTTGGATGTCTGTTTTGGGTCATTAGCAACTTTGCTTGGCTCGCTTTGGGCATGGAAATGGCGGAAACGCACCGCGATTGCACTTGCCGGCCCTGTCATTGCCAACGCACTTATAGTTCCGGCCTATTTGCCAATTATGCTTGCAACCGCTGGTTTTTATACCATTCCTTTTACAGACATCGATCTTGCGTCATCGTATCTGCTAATGTACATCTTTGGTTTTGTTGCTATTGCAATTGGCGAGGCACTTGTTGTCTATGTGCTAGGATTGCCTTTACTGGCTGGCCTTAAACGCACGCCATTGTTCAAACAACAAAAAGCTTCACAAGATGCGCAGGAGCAAAACGCCTAGCTAAACAGCTAATGATTCTGTTAGCTCGATGATTCTGCTAGCTCGATGATTCTGTTAGCTCGATGATTCTTGCGTCCATAGCCTTAGCTTCAAGTTTATCATGCGTCACTAAGATTACCGTCTTGTTAGCAACGTTGGCTTTAGTGTAGGCGATGACATCGTCTTTTGTTTCTGGGTCTAAGCCCTTAAAAGGTTCGTCTAAGATTAAAAGATCATAGTCGGAAACCAACGCTCGCGCTAAAGCCACACGTCGCTGTTGTCCACCAGAAAGTTCGCCTACAGGCTGTTGTTCATGGCTAGCAAGACCAAGTTGTTTAAGCGTTTCAGAGACACTGCTACGCCTTTCTTCGTCACTTACAACTAAAAGGCAGTTTGCCAATGCGCTCAGATTGGCACAGAGTCTGTCCTCCTGAAAAACCGCACTTATTCGTGGATGCCCACACCACCTTAACTTACCACTGTCTGGCTCTTGTAACGACATGATAATGCGCAAAAGCGTCGTTTTGCCATGCCCCGAAGGACCTGCAAAACTAACAATTTCGCCAGCCATAATAGAGCAATTAAAATCACGCAGAACCTGACGGTCGCCAAAAGACTTATTAAGTGAACAGATTTGCAAAAGTGGCATTGCGGCACTGTCTAAGTACAGAGTCATATGCGCTCCAACCGCTTTTGCAACAAGCGAATGCCAAGCATAAATAGCTTCTCAAAAACCAAGCTAATAAGAATGATTACCAGTGTCCATGTAAAAATGTCGGCTGTGTTTAAGTAAAGCTTGGCGTTGTAAAGCATCTCGCCTAAAGAGTCATCGGGAAGACCAATAATCTCGGCAGCGACACCTGCCTTCCAACACATTCCCAGAGCGATAGAGCAGCCACTAACAAAAAATGGCATCACTTGCGCAACATAAAGATAGCGCAACTTGCGTAACTTGCTAATGCGAAACACGGCAGCCATCTCTAACAGTTGTGGGTCTGTATTTTGTATGCCTTTTAAAACATTGGTATATAAGATGGGTAACACCATTAGAAATGAAATAATGATAGCCAAATTGGCGGGTGAAATCCAGATAAGCACAAGAATAATAAATGATGCAACAGGTATAGACTTCACAGTTAGCATTAAGGGCTCTAACAGCTGAAAGAGCAAACTAAAACGACTGGCAAGTATTGCTAGCATGCTAGCAATTAGCGCACCCAAGGCAAAGCCTGCTATTATACGAGCAAAGGATTGTGCGATCGTTAACCAAAAAGGCACAGTTATAGCAAGCTCGCTCAAACGCAATAATACACGCAAAGGCGAAACTAAAATTAGGTCGTTAGCTATGCAGAGACTGGCCGCTGTCCATACCATAAGCCAAAAAGCGATGACGGCCAGTCTCTGCAGTGTTTTTCTCAAAATTAAATGCTCGTCTTTCTTGTTTTCCTGTTTTAATGTGCGACCTAAGCTTAAGCTTTTTACTTGCTCGGTTTTGGTTAACCTAGCTTTTTGCTTGCTTGGTTTTGGTTAACCTAGCTTTACGCTTGCTTGGTTTTGGTTAACCCAGCTTTACGCTTGCGCAATTGTCCTTAAACTATTTCTGATAATAGAATACATCATCGGGCAGTGTGCCGCCAACAGCCTGTGGATTCTGATCAAAAATTGTTTGTAGATAACCGCCTAGCAGTGTCTTTAATTCACTGCCGTCTATATAAACGATGTTGCATTTAGGCAAAGCTTTTAAGGCAACGGCCTCGGGAACGATATCATATTTGCCTACCAATTTAGCAGCATCCTCTGTGTTTGCGTTTACAAAAGCCACAGATTCTGCGTAGCGCTGCATGAAATCAGCAACTGCCTCGGGATGTTCTTTGGCAAATTCTGTGCGCACAATGGCCACGCCTGTAATCAGCGTAGAATCGCTGGTTGCCTTTGTCCACTCTTCATTAAGATCAAAAGCAATTTTAAGATTCTCATTTTGCGATTGAGCGGTTGTCGCAAATGGTTGTGGCAACATTCCCAGGCTTTCGGGATTACTCATAAGAGAGGTTACAACAGCTGTGTGTTCTGGAAGCCACTCTATTTGCACATCTGTTCCCACAACAAGATTATTCTCTTGCAGGATATAGTTTAGCGCGTATTCCGGAGTAGCACCTTTGCCGCTAGCATAGATGGTCTTGCCTTTTAGTTGTTCTATAGAAGTAATGGCATCGCCGTTTTGAACAATATAAAGTACACCAAGCGTGTTTACGTTAAGCACCTGTACGCCGCCTTTGGTGTTATTGTAAAGCACAGCAGCAACATTGGCGGGAACCGCGGCAATATCTACATCTCCCTTGGCAACTGCGGCAGTTACCTCGTCAGGTGCGCTGGCGATAGAATAGCTAAAGTTATTTGTACTAACATTAGCGTCGTCTACCTCGTTAAAAAACTGCACCAATCCCATCGCGGTAGGACCTTTAAGCGCCAACACACGCACATCGGTTGGCGCTGGTTTTTGCTCGTCAGTTGCATCTGCCGACGCTTGCGCGTTGGTGTCAGGCTTGTCAGCCTGCGCGGGGCTGCCATTGTCTTGTGCAGAGCATCCGCCAACAAACAGAGTCATTGCGAATGCAAGAGTTAGGATAACAGCAATTAATCCCAACGACATCTTACTGCGAGTACTTGCGACTGCAGCTGTCGCGACATGCGCTTCAACTTTTAACATAGAACTCCTTTTACTTAATTTGTTGCTCATTTTGTTAATCATTTTGTTGCTCACTTTCCTGCCTTTCTCTCCCAATTGTTTGTGGATTGCCTCTTTGCAATCTCTTACTTATCCCATGAGGCCAGATCCTGAAGAACCTGCGGCCTAAGAATAACAATAGTACGTTTTTCTACTTTAATGCCACCCAGCTTTGTTAGTCTTTTTAATTCGCGATACAAGGTTGCGCGGCTAATGCCCAACTGGCTGGCCAGTTCGTCCTTGGTCATCTCTAAAGTTACAGTAGTTTGGCTTGCGCTTTGCGCCAATAGGTATTCGCTAAGCTTGCCACTGGCAAAATGCATTGTTAGATGCTCAATACGCAGCAAGAGGAAATCAACCTTCTGACAATAGAACTGCAGCAAGCGATTGGCAAGAGCCAAGTCGTTTTGCAGTGCATTACATAATAACTGTTTTGAGAAGAACAAGACTGTTGCATTCTTGTGGCATTTTAGAACTGTCTTTAGGCTGGCGTTGCCAAATAAGTTTGCAAGTCCAAAGCAATCACCCGCGTGTAAGCGACTCAGGCGAATCTCGTGACCGTCGGCGGCGACATTATAAACATCAATTGTTCCAGTGACCACCAAACCACATGCCGCTCGCCCATTAATGCTATCACTGGTTATTTGTCCGCGCTTTAGTTCTTTAAGCATAGTGTTCTTTGGGCTAAGATTTAGCCCTTGCAAAAGTTCACATTTAGTTAGTGCTTGACGCACAGATGCGCTAAAGGCGGTATTGGTAGTTTGGGTGGCTTTGGTGGCTTGAGTTGCACGGACGGCTTGGGCTGTAAGGGCGGCGCAGGCAGTTTGACCGATTTGGGTTGCATGGGCGGCTTGGGTGGCTTGGGCGGTATGTGCGATATGGGCAGCGCAGGCAGCACTTTCGGCTCTTGTTAATTGCGCCGTTAATCGCGTCGTTAATTGCGCCGTCGCTTTATGTGTTTGCATCTGTTTTTTCATGCTCGTTGCTTCTGTCATCGTCGCCGTTATCATTACCACCACTGCAGTCGCCGTCGTTATTACCATCGCTGCAGTTGCCGTCATCATTACCACCACTGCAGTTGCCGTCGTCATTGTCATCATTATCTTTAAGCACTACTTAGCTAATCCTTGCCCTTCCTTGCAAAAAACAGCGGCAAGTGAATGAATAACAAAAAATAAAGCGGCAAGTGAATGGCTAACAAAGTTAGAACAGCCTAACTAAGTTAGATAGTTAGTTTACCCAAACTTATTGCCATTGACAACCACAATTACCATCTGTTGCCGCCACGTTTGTATCAGGTAAGACATTTGACCAAGATTTCTTTAGTTTTTGTCTCAGATGAAACAGCCACTAACGTGTTCTGAGGCTAGAATGACCTTATGCGAAGTTTATGAACAAGAGTTTTTGCATAAGATTTCTTTTGTATAAAGAGTTTTTGAACAACCTAACAAGGATACACATGCTAAAAATTATTCAGATAAGTGGCACCGCTGCAGTTGGCAAGACTGCTGTGATTCGTTCGCTTTTACCACAGCTTGCAAACAACAATGAAAGTGTATGTGTGGCAAAGATTGACTGCCTGCATACTAACGATGGCAACATTTATCAGAATTTAGGGATACCTTGTGTTGTTGGTCTTAGCGAAGATATTTGTCCAGATCATTTTTTGGTAAGCAATCTACCGGAACTTTGGCAATGGGCAGAAAAACTTAACGCAAGTATGCTAATTATAGAAACTGCCGGCTTATGCAATCGTTGTTCTCCGGCAACAGATAAAACAACAAGCATTTGCGTACTAGATTGCACGTCAAGTTCGCAAGCTCCCAAAAAGCTTGGCCCTATGCTTTCAAAGGCCGATATTGTAGTCCTAAGCAAAATTGACCTAGTGTCTCAGGCAGAGCGCGAGATAATCTGCGCACAAATAACTGCCCTTAACCCAAGTGCCATGGTTTTTTGTGTCGATGGCATTGTAGGTTATGGCTCGGAGCCTCTTGCCAGACATCTTTGCGATTTGCCTACACCCCCAACCTACGAGGGCGACCGTCTGCGTTATACGATGCCTAGCGGTGTTTGTTCTTACTGTGTTGGCGAACAACGTGTGGGCAGCGATTGGCAGCAAGGCGTTGTTGGTAAAATGGACTTTCTAGACTCTGATGTTGTTGGTAAAATGGACTTTCTAGGCTCTGATGTTGTTGGTAAAATGGACTTTCTAGACTCAGATGCAGAACTTGTGCCACGCTCGCCTCAGCATGACTTGGTGCGTGACTTGACCTCTGACTCAACCTCTGACTCAACCTCTGACTTAACCTCTGATTTAAGCTCTGATTTAACCTCTGACTTAACCTACAATTTAAACCGCGATTTAAACTGCAACGCTCTCGATGCTTTAACTTATGATTCATGTACAAATCATGACACCTCATGCAGCAACTTGCGCGACAACGCAAAGGCAGATCCTAATTTAGACTTCTCTTACTTAGAGATACTCGCTGGTCATAGCAAAAATGAAGTGCCGGAAGATTTTGGCGTCTTGCGCTTAGCTGCAGGCGAAATGTATGCAATTGTGGGCAATACAGGCTCTGGAAAAAGTCGCTTCATTAAAGATATCGAGCAACTTGCCCAAAACGATTCGGTAACCGGACGCACAGTGTTGTTAAATGGTACAAATGTTAACAGCGCAAAACGACAGTTCTTATCAACAAATTTAATTGCGCATCTTAGTCAGAATATGCGTTTTAGCTTAGACTTGCCCGTAGACATCTTTTTGCAACGCCATTTAAAGGTTCGCGGGCGCAGTCCTAAGCTCTTAGGCGCTGTTATCGAACTTGCCAATAGCATTACTCCGGAACCAATAGCAATTAAAACAGGGCTACATGAGCTTAGTGGCGGACAGAGCCGCGCACTGATGATCGCCGATATAGCATTAGTATGTAATAGCCCAATAGTGCTAATTGACGAGGTAGAAAACGCAGGTATAAACAAAAATGCCGCTTTAGACGCACTTACCGATAGCCGTAAATTAGTTCTTATTGTTACCCATGACGTTCAAATAGCGCTTATGGCTAAACAGCGAATCGTTCTTAGTGGCGGTGCCTTGTCTGCGGTGATTACCAGAACAGAAGCAGAGGAGCGCTACCATTGGCAACTACAAAAGCAAAACAGCCAACTTAGCAAGGCTCAAAATGTTTTACGCAGCGGCATGACTGTTTGTGATGTAGAGCAGATACAAATCTAACGTTTGTGTGAGTTTTTACACAGTTTACGTGCCCAAGTTGAAAGGAAGACAATGACTAGCACAAAAGCCCACGAGGTCTCTATTTATTGGAACAACATTTGCATCCTGAACAAAAAAGAGAAAACATTGCTTGCAGAGCTAGCATGCGAGCTTGCTAGCGATAATATCTTTCTTACAGATAGCCAGTTTGGACTAGGCTATCCAGAGCATCTTTCCGAGCACCTGCGCAACAAAAACAATGCGCTTCCCGACATCATTGTTTCTGCAGACCTAGAAGTTTACGAGGACAGCCGCGTCTTTAATCGCTTCGCCCACGAACTTTACCCTGTAGCCAACTGGGTCTTGCGCGATAATGACAAACGGCTTAACGTGCTATATCGCGATGAGCGCTTGCTGCCATATGTGGCGATTCCCTTGGCATTATATACGCAAAGCCCAGAAATTTATTCTGGCGTAAGTATTAAAGACATTGTTGAGAAGAACCTGCCACTACACTTTGGTGGCATAAACAACTCGGCCGGCAAAAGTGTAACCAAGCTAATCTGGGACTGCTTTGGCCGTGACGTGACTCTTGATTTCCTTAAACGAAGCACTGTTGGCGAGATTCCGGTTGTTGCTTTTAACGCTGCAAAGCGTGATGCCAAAAGCGCGGCATTAGTTCCCACTGCTTTTGCACTTACTGCCGACAACAAAAAGAGCTTCGCGTTTTGCCCCACAGATGGCACCCCGGTTGTTCCATCCTACATTGCCGTGCGCCAAACTATTCCCGAAGATGTAGCTCGCCTTGTTGTTCAAGGCTTAATGAGCGATCGCTTTTTACAAATGTTCGTTAATGCCGGCAGATTAATATGTTGGCGTGAAAATAGTCCAAAAGATGCTTGGGTAGACGCAAATTGCAAGGCACTTCAAGTACCTTCTGCTGAATTTTTTGCTAACGTCAGTGCAGAAGAATTTTATGAGCTTTACTGCTCAGCTGTGCCCGGAGCCAAAACGCCTGTGGCAATGTAGCTTTTAGATTACTGTTCAAAGCGCACCACTAGATTACTATTCAAAGCGCACCACGCATCGTGACTATTAACCTGTAATAAGCAAATCAGCGCAAACATCGTGCTTGGCTTTGGGCACAGCATCTAAAAGTAGTTGCGAGCGGCAGAGCAAAACGGCAAAAGGCACCAAGTCATTGTGAGCGTTACCTGTGCTTCTAGCGGCAGAAGTTTCGCTAGCGCCACTGTAACTAGTTTCGTTAGCGGCTCTGCAACTAGTTTCGTTAACGGCCCTGTAACTATTTTCGCTAGCGGCCATGTGGCCAGTTTCGCTAGCGGTTCTGTAATTATTTAAGTAACGATCGTAGTAACCGCCGCCATAACCAAGTCTGAAACCGTTTTTGTCTGCCGCAACACATGGCACAACAATCATGTCAATTTCGTGCTTAGGTATGACAGCTGCACTCATGGGCGGCTCAAGTATGCCCATCTTGCCTTTACTAAGTTCGTTTAAGCTGGTAATCTCTTGCGCTTGCATGATACCCGCGTTAAGGCATAGCGGTACGCAGATGCGCTTGCCAGCCAAAAGCGCCTCGTTTATAAAGACGAGAGTGTCAACCTCTTTAGCTGTAGACGCGTAACAAAAAATCATCTGTGCTTGCTTGTATTGTGGCAAGCTTAAAAGCTGCGAGCGAATTGCCTCATCTGAACGCTTGGCATCTGACACGCTTATTAAAGAACGCAGCGACAACATGCGCTTGCGCAGCAGATGTTTTTGTTTCTGAATGTCATCTTCAGGCATCTACAGCAACAATCTCCTTGCCCTCGGCATCTAATTCAGGAGCACCAGCTGCCTTGCAACGTGCGACTATTTGTTGTGCCGCCGGAATAGAGCCCATTAAAGTCACACCCATAATGATAGCTGCCGCCAAGGCAAGAAGCCAGGCAGGCACAAACGAATGAAACGCATCAAAGAAAAATCCCGAGACGATTGCGCCAATTGCGGCTCCAAAAAGTTCGAAGGCAGTAACTATTCCGGTAATAATACCCACATCTAACTTTCCATACTCCTTAACAACCATCACAGGCGGAGTAACTGTGCCCATGCAGGTGCCAAAGCCAAAAGTAAAGGCAGCAACAATTGGCGCCCAATCTGTTGCCGGAAAGCAAAGGGCAATGCTGGCAAGAGCACAGGCAATAGTGCCAACGATGGTTCCGGCGCGTAATCCGAAGTGGTCATAAATAGCGCCAAGAGCAACCTTGCCAACAATAACAACAGCAAGATATAACGACCAGACCCAACCTGCCCATGCCAAGTCGTGGCCGCCGGTTATAACAACCTCGCCATCTAGCGTTACCGACGTCATATTAGATACAGCATTGGTTATAACCTCGCCATTAACTATGCCCATCATTACAAAACCTAAAACCAAAAGCCAAAAGCCACTGCGTTTGCGCAAGACTTTCCAGCCAACAGCTATAGTTACAGGCTCATCATATATCTTTGTGCGCTGAGCTTTTTTCTTTTTTGCAGACTTTGCCTTATGCTTAGTTTCCTTTTCGTCTGCCGAAATAATTGAATGAGTGAATTCATTGTTATTGTTCAGGTTACTCTCTATTGTCTGTGGCGAGCGTAGCAAGTGTTCAGCATCTGGCTCGCCTCTTAGGAGCGCTAGATCCGAAGCATTGCCCTCTGTAGTCTTAGAATCACGCGAAAGTGAACCTACAGGGGGCTTAGACTGCAACAATTCTTTGTTATTGTCTTCAGCGCCGTATGGCAATAGACCCTTGTCGCTTGGGCGGGTATAAAATGCGCCAATTGCCAAAGGCAGCGCTGCAATAAGGCAAATTGCCGCCAAAAGCAAAAAAGCTGGTCGCCAGCCATAGCCATCGATCACTGCTGTTGTAAGTGGCGAGAGCAGCACGCCGCCAAACCCAGAGCCGGAAAGTGCAATAGAAACTGCAAGTGCCCGATGCTTTGTAAACCAGTTTGTCGCCAAAACAGATGCTAGCAAGCGAGTACCCGCTACTACTATCATGCCAGCAATAATACAAAGAGCATACAACTGCCAGATTTCATTGATAAACGAGAAAAGGATCAGAACTATAGCTGTAACAATAACGGTAAAGGCGCCTAGGATGCGAGCCTGAACTTTATCTACAATAGCGCCAAAAGCCAGCGATGCAAAAATAGCCACAACTGTGCAAAGAGACACGCCAGTATTAAATTGTCCAACAGAGATAGCTAAATCCTGAACAATGTGTGCCTGAAAGATGGGAATGCAATTTATGAATATCGTATAGCAGGTGGCCATGATTAAAAAACAGCCAAGCAAAATCAGCCAGCCGTAAAAGAAAGGCAGCGCTCGCTTTGGCTCTACTGTACGGGGACCACCAGCTTCATTAATTTCGTCACTCATGTTCTTTCCTCCATTTTCTGTTGTTAAAGCAAACGCCTGTTGCGCAAACAAGTGCCACGAATACAAGTGACACTTAAGCAATGTTCACAAAAGCTAGGGGTGCCTGTGCAATAATTACTTAAGCAAGCCAAGATTTCGTATAAATTCAGTATAAAACACTACGCCGCGCAAATAGCTTTGCACGTCAAGATTTTCATTGGGAGCATGAATGCTGCTGCGCTGATCGCCATGAAATAAAAACCCAGCGAAGCGATAAGTGTGTGGGCAGATTCGCGCAAAAAAACGCGCATCGCTAGCGCTACTCTGAACATAAGGAGCTATGCCTGCTGTTGGGTAAACGCTATGGATAACCTTGCGTAGATACCCAAAAGTCTCATCGTCATAGCGCGATATTGGCGAAGGGTCTATTGCCTCATCTAGTTCATAGCTTACACCTTTAAAATTACTTTGTGAGAAGGACGCCGAGTTCTTCTCGACATAAAAATGGTTGTTGTCACTATTGGTGTTGCTGTTGTCGTTTTCGCCCCGGTCGTTTTCATCGCATGTGCTATTGCTGTCATTTCCGAAGTCGTTGCCATTTTTGGCGCTGCCACCGCTAGCTTCGCTGTTAGCATTCTTGCTGCTGCTGTCGCCAAAGCACCATTTTAGACGATTAAGCGCCACGTTAACGTTTTCGTTTGGATCTACGCGAATGTTAACCGACGCACTAGCGCGGCGCGGGATAACATTTGCCGCCGTACTTCCCTGCAACTGGGTGAGCGCATAAGTGCTACGTACCATAGCCGCGGTCTCGGGATTTTTTCGCATGATGTATAAAACCAGAGGACGAAAAAGCCAAAGATTGCCAAAAATCAACCTAAGACCAAAGCTGCCATGTGCTGCAAGCTCGACAAGCATCGCTTCTACAGGGGCGCTTAGCTTAGATGCTGCTGGGTGCTTAAGCAATTTGTTCAGACCCATTACTAGCATGCTAGTAGAATCGCTTAATGATGGATTGGCGGCATGTCCACCCATGCCTTTTACAGTAACCGATGCTCTAATTAGTCCTTTTTCGCAAACACCAATTGCGGCAAAGAGACTCTTTACACCTAAAGGCGCATCGTCTATGACGGCTCCGCCCTCGTCTAGAGCAAGTGCTGGCGTGATGCCTTGTTGCCTGAAGTAGTCCACCATTTGCTCGGCGGTGTCTCCTAAAACTTCTTCGCAGTTAGAAGAGCAAATATAAATATCTCTTGGCGGCACAAAGCCTTCTTTAAGCAAAATGCTTACCGCTTCAAGCTGTGCGGCAAGGATACACTTGGTATCTACGGCTCCACGTGCATAAATGCGACCATCTACGACCGTAGCCGCAAATGGGTCATGCTCCCAAGATGCGGGATCGGCATCAACAACATCATGGTGAGCCATTAGAACCACGGGCGCGAGGCTTTTGTTGGTGTTGTTGGCTGCGTTGCTGACGTTAGTGTTGCTAACGGCGCCACTGTTAGCGCTATTGTTGTTGGCGGCGTTGGTGGTGATGGCGCTGTTGTTGACGGAGCTGTTGTTGGGGCCGTTATTGTTGGCGCCGCGCCACACCAACATGATGCCATAGGTGTTTATTAACTTTAACTCTAGGGTATTAAAGACATCAGGGTAAAGCGAGCGCAGCTTAGGCAGGAAGTCGTCAAATGCCTTATTGTCTGAACCTGAATCATTTTCGTTCCAAACTGTACGTATTTTTAGTATCTCGCGAAAGCGATCGACGCACTTCTCGTCTGCCAATTGCTCAGAGACATCTGGCAAAGGGTTATGAACTGGCGCAGGCTTAAGCCGCACTGCGTTTATGAGCAAGACAATTAGCAAAACCAGCAATGCAAGAATTGCAATTACAGCTATTGTAAGAATCAAAGTGGCCTCCCCTTTTATATCCTATATTTTTATACTTAAAAACTTGGTTAAGGAAAACTGCTATACAACAACTAATGAGTATAAAACATTCGGTGCGTTTGTCAAGGAAATAGAGGTGTTGCATTCTACAGTATTCTATGGTTTGTTACTATTCACGCCCTGCCCCATGTCATCCTGAGGCGAGCGAAGCGAGAGCTCAGGATCTAGCTCGCTGGCCCGAAGCGTCAGAGCCTTAAGCATTGACTTGCGGCAATCTCAGGATGACGCAAGAGGGGCGTGAACAAAAGCCATTGCTATGATTTTTGTCGTCTTATTATACATTTTTCCTATGTAATATGTTTAAATGTGTTACAATAATCACTATGAAAAGACTCTACTACAAACGTCTATTGGCTTGGAAGCAAGCAGGTGCCAAAAAGCCTCTGCTGGTTCAGGGAGTTCGTCAGGCAGGCAAAACATACCTCATCGAACAGTTCTGTCGCGAACAGTACAATACCCCTGTCGTTGTCAATCTACTTGACAACCGCGAGGTTATCAAGCTGTACCAGGAAAATATTAATGCCGAAGAGAAGTTTCGAGCATTACAGTTACTGCTTGAAACAAACCTCATGCAGCCGGGAACCATTTTGTTTGTTGACGAGGTGCAAGAATCCGAAGAGTTCATATCGGCATTAAAGTTCTTAAATGAACAACATCCATCCGTCCCGATTATCTGCGCCGGAAGCCTGTTGGGCGTAAAGCTCAAGCGATTCAAAAAATCTTTTCCCGTTGGCAAAGTTTTTCTAGAAACTATGCGACCCATGGGGTTTGAGGAATTTCTGATCGCTTGCAACAAACAACTCTGGATTGAAGAAATACGTACATGCTTCGCTGTCAACAAAAAGATGCCTCTGCCATTGCACAACCAACTACTAAATCTCTATAGGACGTTTCTCTGCGTGGGCGGCATGCCGGAGGCGGTGTCAGATTATGTCTGTAAAGACTTTAATCTAGCAAGATTCGACCATCATATAATTAGCGCAATCACTCAAGCCCACCAAAACGACATGGCCAAATATGTCACCAGCCTGAATGAAGCTGTAAAGATTGGCAAGGTGTTTAACAGTATCCCCGCACAGATGAACAACATTGCCGGAAAATTTCAATACTCTCGTATCGTAAAAGGGGCGCGCAGGCAGGCATATGAGACTGCGATTGATTGGCTGCTGGCTGCCCATATGGTTTTAGAGAGCGTTAGGGTAACTATCCCAGAAAAACCATTAAACGGCTTTGCGAACAACGATTATTTTCGGCTTTTTATTAGTGATATGGGGATAGCCTTAAAGATGCTGAATATCTCATTTGCTGATGTTCTTTCAAGCAACATGGGGCAATTCATGGGGGCGATAGCCGAGAACTACGTTGCGACCGAGCTTGACAAGCTCAATGTACCTCTACGGCACTGGACATCGGGTAATACCGCCGAAGTAGATTTCCTTTTAGAAACCGATACAGGGGTTATCCCCGTAGAAGTTAAGGCAGGAGACAACGTACGTGCCAAAAGCCTCAGGCATTACATAGAAAAATATCATCCACCATACGCAATTCGCGTATCCAGCAAAAATTTTGGTATGGAAAACGGCATTAAGTCCATCCCGCTTTATGCCGTGTTCTGTCTTGACAGCTAAAGAAAGCGTCTAACTAGCGGTTTTTTGTTAGAACGGTCTCGCCCAAACTGCCGCTCAATTGTACCCGTAGCTCCAAACGGCAGCCTTGGCGAGACCGTTCTAACAAGCAAACACGGTGGTGACTTGGGCAAAATTGCCTTACCGAGCGCCTTCAATTTGACCGAGCCGTAAGTGATGCCATCTTCTGGGTTTGGACTTGGCGTCGTAGAACTCGCATGCCCTGTTGCATTTCGGGCAGCGGAGCTGCCTTCGTCTGTGCGGCCTGACCGACACGACGATGGCATCACCGTCTATCCTGATGCCTGTGATGACTGTCGATGTGAGTGCAAGGGCAAATAGTAGTATCCTATGCATAGCGCGGTTCCTTTCGGGTTGTTTTTTTTTGACGAATCAATACTACCCTGAACCACGCTGAAACGGCCCCGTGAGGGGCCGTTTCTTTCACAGACATCCTTTTTGACTATCTAGCTGCTGCTATGCAGCCTTTCCTTTCACACAAACTACCGAAGAGCCTAAAATACCGATATAGTAAAACTACTTGCAGTATTTGGAGTGATTATGGCAATGAAGCATTTCTACTCAAAAGATCACAACGGAGTCTATCTTACTTTTAACGATGTCAGAAAGGTCAATGACATCGACAGCATCCCCTTTTACTTCGAGCTGATGGTGCCTGATGATCCGGAGGTATTTCATTATGCAGAGGGAATGCTGCCCGCTATAGTTCCCCAGAAAACTTATGGCTTTACACCTCTGGAGATCCAGAATCTTGAAGGCTACCTTGCTGATAATAAAGACATCATCTATGAGCTTGCCTATGAGTACGCCAACGGGCAAAGACGGTAATGCCTAAGTTTGCCGAATTGATGGCCTATGCCATCTTCTTTTATTCTTCCGACCGTGAAGAA
>JAIRQA010000076.1 GCA_031256715.1 Coriobacteriales bacterium
AAGCAGCGCGCACTTGCGCAGTCTATGATGTTAAATGATCTTATGCTCGCGCAACTCACTCGTGGAATTACAGGTTCTGCAGGTGCGCAAACAGGCCCTGGTAAGGGAGGCGGTTATAAGACAAAGGGCGGGGGAGCAACGAGTGGAGCAGGTGCGTCTGATGCGCCAGATTATTTTAAAGATCTTTTTGATATTGGTATAAGTACAATTAGTTTTGGGTTTGACTTTGTTGATGAGATGTTTAGGCCTTTTAAGGATCTTCTTGATGATAATCCACAAGCTGCAAAAGTACTTAAGTTTATGAAAATCGTTCCATTTGCAGGTGATATAATTGGTTGTGGCGAACACCTAATAGATAACTGGGGACAAAGCGGCAACTACGGCTTAGATATTGTGAATGCCATTAATGATTCTAGATGGGACATTGGAACTGCGCTTGTAGGTAAAACTCCTTACGTAGGGCCTTTCTTAGAGATTGGACTTGAAGTCTGGAATTACGTGGAAGATGGTGTTGGCGAATGGTTTGTGAATGATTTTCTGTTTTCAGATGAGTATTGGGAGTCTTATGCCGAAAATCCGCAAGTAGCTTGGTATTAGGAGGTATAAGGTATGCTTGCGATAATTAAGAGTATCTTTGTTTTTAAATATGTTTCACCGCTAAGTCTAGATACTTGTGCAGAGAGACTGACGGGTAAATACAAACGTACGCTAATAGAAAGCGGTGTTTTACCACAATATGTTTTCTTAGGCTGGACAATTATTTTCGAGAAACCAAAAAACTGCACAGCGCGAATCTGTTCAACTTGGGGTAGCCTTTGGCTTTACTATAATCTTACGCTAACTGAGGAGGACAACAATACCATTTTGCATTGTCGCCATAATCCATTTGGCTTTTTTGGCTTGCTTGTTCCTTCGTGCTTGACTTTTTTCTGTCTTGTTACACTGATAGTCGGTGCAATTCTAGATAGAAATAATGGCGTTGCACTTGTTAACACTGCCATCCTTTTTATGGGCGCGTTTTCTGCGCTAATCGCGCTAGAAGGCTTTGGTAGAGCAGCAGTGACAAGGTATCTAGAACGCTTCTTAGATGCAAAGCCAGCAAAATAATAGGTAATATAAGATGATGTCGTGCCGTAAATATAAGGATTTTAAAACAAGCAAACATGTTGAGAAGAACACTGTGGCATCGCTCTATGCTAGAAGTAACAAATTTGCACCTGAATGTGGTCGCGCTCACCGTGAAGTCTCTGGCGCGCCAGCTGTCTTCTTGCGCAACAACATTCTACTTCGTCATTGCGGGCAAGACCTGCAATCTCTAATTAGACTGCAAAACATTGTTTGAAAATTGGATAAATGTGAAGATTGTTAAGAAGAATGTGATGCTTACAGGCAAAACCTGAAAACGCTGAAAGAAGACGGCGCAACGAAGGCGGTGCTCAAGGAGCTGAGTAGCAGCCTTTTTAGGTATCGCCTGGGAGCAGGATGACAACAACATGCTGAATGCGGGTGCTAACTGTTTGACGACACATGAAGCGGTTTTAGCAAGGCAACCTGACAGTTTTGCTATGCAGCACACACAAACTTTGAAGTTTGTTGTATAATGACTACATAAGCCCCGGAACGATACATGATCCTGTCGGATTAAATCGCCGGGGCAGCTTACTATCAAGGAGTTGTGATGACAGATATAGAAACTTGGGTCATGGAATAGCTCGGTAGTAATCGAGTGAACAGTTATCTGTCCAGCTTGCCTAGCAATGTGGCTCAGACTTTCAGTAATTCTAATGACGCAGTAATGGGTCTTCACGAGAATGAGCTTCGGCTATCACTAGAATTGTTTCATGATATCTCGTACTTGGAACTTGCGCTCAGAAATCACATCGACAAGCAATTCTGCAAGCGCTGGCAAGGCAATAGACACTGGTTGCTTGATTCGGACTCACCTATTTTTTTAACGGGAACTAAGTCTGCAAACTACTGGAAGAACAAGATAACCGAAGCCAATAAGAGGGCTAAGACCAAAGACAGCCCCAGTTCGATTATCTCTGACCTGCCCTTTGGCTTTTGGACAAAATTCAGCGAAGGGCAATTTGAGCAAACGTTGTGGATTCCGTATGTTAGACATGCCTTTGCAAAGGGGGCTTCTCGCAAAGATATAGATAGAGGACTCTCTAGAATTCGAGCGCAGCGCAACCGCATTGCTCATCATGAGCCGCTCAATTTAGGTAAGTACAAAGGCCTGATCGTCGCAACATCAAGCGATGTATTATCATTACTCGACTCTCTGAATCCAAACCTTGCTGAGTTTGTTAAAGACACTTCAAAAGTCAGAGAATTGTTGCAACTCACCTGATTACAATTCCACTCGGTCTAGTTTCGCCCAAATCAGCCAAGCAAATAAAGAACATCAACCCATCGCTTGTATGGCGACCTTGCGGGTACTAACCGTTTGTCAAGTTGGGTATTATGTCCCCAATGGCCATAATGTGCTTGTTTGCTGGGGAGTATCCCAGACCCCCCTGTTCGTCGTCCGGATGGGCGGAGGCTACGTGGCGTTGCCGCTATTTTGTTTCGTAAGTGAGTTACAGGTCGTTACGTACGGGATTGCGCTTGCGACCGTGGCCGCCAATGTTCAGCAGTCTATTCACGTTTGCCTTAACCGTAAGCTACTCACGCATGGCGGTCTTGCCCTTGCGGTATTCAACGTGGAGTTTTCGTTTCTCGTAAAGTACGCTGAGTGTTGCTTCCTCAAACTTGCGACGGTTGGGATCCGTTTGTCTTTGCTAAGCTACAGCCTGACCAAGCGCCAACAAGCACGACAGGCACTTCTCAACATACTAATATAGATATGCATTAAGCACATTGAGCATATAACTTGAAGACATGTTAAATGGCGTTGTAAGACAGATTGGTTTGTTATGAAATATAGCTTCTTTTACGATAAATCAGTGGATGGTTGTAATATTTCTGAGCGCTCGGATGGTGCTTGGAGATTTTGGGATGAGCTTTGGCGAGCAAGAATAGAAAGTTACCGCAGAGAACTTGCTTTCGTACAGAACAGAATTCCTCATGATGTCTATGATATGTTTTATTCATTTCGCTTTCATGACTCCAGACTTATAAAGATGGTTCACAAACGTAAGAATGGCAAGAGAGTACTTAGCCTTAATTTTAAGCAGTCTGTAATTCCTGATGGCTTAGGAGCATACGTGCTTGCTATTAATGATGTCTTGTCATTTGAGGCTAAGTCTAAAAGTAACTTTTGCGACTGTAGGGGAATTGATGATTGGGTAGATGGAGAGCTTTTGCCTGTAGACGATAAGACGTTTTCCCTTGAGATGTATTTCGCTTCAAGCTTAAAAGTTAAGATAGTTTTTCCCGACAAGGCACTAAGCATACATTGTTGCGATGCTAATATGTTGCAATGTCCTTTGGTGCAGGGGCACATACTGGCTCTTGATGAATCGCAAAATCGTTGAATCGCGTAAAAGTGAAGGGCGGCGAAGAATGAAATACATAACAAAAGAGATGTGGCCAGGAACATTTGGCATTAACGAAAATGATGATGCCTCTAAGTTTTTGTCTGATTTGTGGGAGAGCAGGTTATGCTTATGTCGAGAAGAACTTAATGCCGTCAAAGACAGGATAGGAGTTGATGACAATTTACTTTCGTTTGAAGTGGTGCTCTCGTCAGGGATGACAATCTTTATTGTTTTTCGAGATATTGTCAAGATCTTTGATCATTTGATTTATTATGAAATCCAAGCCCTAAGCCGAAACGGTAGATATTAACGTGTGTTACAATTGCAGTACATTATAAGAAGCAAAACGAAATTAGCGTACGAGGAGTTAAAATGGCTACATTAACCATACGACTGCGAGAAGAAGACAAAGCGCTGATAAAGTCTTATGCGAGTCTGCATGAGCGCTCTATCGCTGATGTTGTCTGCACATCGGTACTAGAACATATCGAGGATGAATTTGATCTACGCGAGCTTAATGAAGCCATATCTTCAAGTGAAAGTGACTTTGTAAGCCATGATGAGGTTATGCGTAGATACGGGCTAAAGTGAGTTATTCTGTAATTTACGACAAGCGCGCGCTAAAGCAATTGGATAAGATTGTGCGCTAATGCTTAGAAAATCAATGTTCGCTATAATAATTAAGGCTTTGGGTCTTGCATTTGCCACGCTGGTGTTTTCTTTATGGGGGACAGAATACGAGAGCGAGCAAAGCACTTTTCTTAACTTTATTACTTTAACTGCCATGGGTATTTTGTTAGTGGTCATAGCACTTGCTAAAACAAAACTGCCATTAGAAAAAAACACTATCAAATTTTCTCTCTGGTTAAAGCTGGTGGCGCTGCCAGTATTTTCTTCTCTAACATTCTTGCTTCCTCTGCTTGGCAATAATTTGTATATACTCTGCGTTGCCATAGCTCTTTTTGGTAGCCTTGGTATGATTCCTCTTGTTACTGCATATACAGAAGAACTAAGCAGACTGACAGCAAAAAATACCGTCATCACTGTTGGCACCGCATTAATAATTAATCACTTGCTGCATATACTAATTCAGCTTGTTCCATATGCTTTAGCGCTTGTTATAAAGTTTTCTTTGCCATTGCTGGCAAGTCTCTGCCTTTTTCTTCAGACCAAGCAAGCATCCGCTACAAGAAGCGCAATGAACGCAATGAACACAAACAGCGCCAATAACGTAAGAACTTCAACAACTGCCGAGGAACATTTAGATTTAAAGCCTGCCTACAGGCATTTGGGGCGCTTTGTTGGCGCTACAGCAGCTATCAATTTGGCAATTAGCTTTATGTATGTTTTCTATCGCGCCCATGGCACAATTGCAAGTAGTGAGGTGGTGTTAGATACAGTCACAATGCTTGCGCGCGTTATGCTGCTCCTTGTTGTAGTTGTAATGTTTTTTCTTATCAAACAATTTAAGGTTGTTAATCTCTATCGTATTCTGGTTGTATTAAGCATCTTCGCTTTTCTAACCTTTCCGCTTCTTGGGGCAGAAAGCGTAATACCTTACACGTTGTCTGCCGTTGCCTTTACTTGCCTTGGAATATTGATGTGGGTGTTTCCCGCTCGCATCTGTGCACTTAACAAGCAGCTCCAGCCGTCATTATGTATAGGTGTATGTTATGGCCCATTTGTTGCATTGTGGGCGGCCTCTTATCTTATTGGCCGCAATATCGTTATACCGTACGAGCTAACAATGAGCGTCCTTAATACCATTACTTTTTGTGGGATTGCGCTTGTTGTGATTGCCTATACTTTTATTTTTAACGAGAAGAACATGATTGTTGCCACTCCTGCTCATGAGGATATGAGAAAGCTTGGGGCGCGCAAGATGATTGATGGCGCTCACGTTGCAAGCATTGCAAGCTTATATGGTCTTACAGCGCGTGAACAAGAGATTATGCAGCTTATTTTTAATAATCAAAGCCGCGCTCAAATTCAGAACAAACTTTTTATCTCTGAGGGTACGCTGAACTCACATACTGGGAATATCTACAAGAAAATGGGTGTCCATAACCGGCAGGAGCTGGTTGCCAAGATACGCCAGAATGCCTTCTCATAACGATTTATGATATCAAGTTTTGCAAAATAGGAACAGTTTACGATTAACAAATTATGCCGCGTGTTTAATCATGTAAAGGGCAGCGCTTAGCTAAGTTGTCTAAGCACGCTCAAGCAACATGATTAAGAGAGAGTGGCTAAATGTGTAACAGCAGCAAAGATGTTATCCTCAAGAATGGCCCAGAAGCAATATATATCACGGCGACGCCAAATCGTCGTGCTACTCAAGCAAGCCTTAATAAAAGCCTTGGGGATGGCATTAAGGAAAACATTAAAGAACACCAAAAAGCAAGCTTTGAGGAAAGCCTTACGGCACAAGGATTGATTCTAGATATTCTCAGAAAACTCTTCTTGCAAGAACCAGACAGGGATTTTCTTAAAGGCTGTGTTCAGCACAATGTTTTTAATGCCGTATCTAATCTGGTAGATAATGATGAGGCTGTGTATGGCGCTAGGCTCATCAGTGAGTATTTTTTAAGCTGCGACCCCATAAACAATACAGAAGATTATTTTGCTTTGCATTGGGACTATACAAAGATGTTTATTGGGCCTATGTCACCCACAGCGCCACTATGGGCATCATATTATCTAGAACCAGAACGCTTGCTTTTTCAGGGCACCACTTTATACGTAAGACAGTTCTACCGCAAATACGGTTTTTGTGTCGCCGGAAATAGAAACTCAGAGGCAGAGGATCATTTGGGGCTAGAAATTGACTTCCTTTATCAACTGAATTCGCGATTGCTATCACTTCTTCAGGCGTACGTTATAGATCAAGCGAAATCATCAACGCAAAATCAGCAGTATTTGGTGCCAAGCGAATCAATGACAAGTACAGCCGCAGAATTCAATGAATTCAATGAATTCAAGAGCATAATAATCGCTCAAAGTCGTTTTATTAAAGAGCATATGCTGAAGTTTGTGCCAAAGTTTACTCAATTGGTTGATAAGAACACGCAAACAGGATTTTATGCTGGGCTAGCTCACCTGTTATCAGGTTTTTTGCAAGGGTTATCGCAAGAAGACTTTGTCGCAACGTGATCATCGCAAGGTAATCATCATTAACAAATGGCAGCAAAATACATAGAATGGAGAGAAGATGCACAAAGATCATGAAGGAACAACGAAGTTATCTAGGCGTACATTTATTGGCTTAGCAAGTGCTGCTGGCGCAACCGCAGTAGGTTTTGGAGCGCTTTCTGCTTGCGCAAAACCGACAACTAGGGAAGCGGAAAGCTCAGAACCTAAACAAACTGTGCAAGAATTGCCGGCAGGAAAATGGGTTCCTACTGTCTGTGACAATAACTGTGGTGGCTTATGTCTGAACAAGGCATATGTTGTAGATGGTGTGATTCTGCGACAAAAAACCGATGACACTCATGAGGACACGCCGCTAAACCCGCAGCAAAGAGGATGTGCGCGCGGACGATCGCAACGCAAAAGTATCTATGCCATAGATCGCCTTAAATACCCTATGAAACGCCGCCACTGGGAGGTTGGAGGTGGCGATAAGGAGCTGCGCGGACGGGATGAATGGGTGCGAATAAGTTGGGACGAGGCACTTGATATCATTGCCAGCGAATATCAAAGAATTATTAGTACATATGGTAATAAAGCAATTTTACGAGGGCCATCTTGTTACGCCTTGTCGCGCTTTTCTTTGGCAATGGGCGGAATTGTGCGCTCTTGGGGGACAGTTTCTTATGGCTCATTTCCTATTCCAACAGAACGAATGATGGGAGTTAGCGCCTTGGCAATTTATATGTCTGGTTCACTTTCTACAGACTCTAGTCAAGCGCATCTTAGCGCTAGTGGAGGAGGCGCAGTAAATACAGCCAACGATCGCTTGGATATGCTAAACAGCAAATTGATTGTTTTGTGGGGTGCTAATCCCGCGTGGGCATCGGCTGGAGGTCCTGCCTACCATATCTTGCAGGCACGTAATGCCGGAGCGCGAATCATATGTATCGACCCAATCTGCAATGCAACGGCAGTTGCGCTTGCCGATCAGTGGATTCCCATTCGTCCTGCAACTGATACTGCTATGCTATTAGGCGCTGCATATCATATGATAGCAAACAATCTACAAGACCAAGATTTTTTGGATACTTACTGCTCTGGGTTTGATGCCGAACATATGCCTAATGATGCACCAGCAGACAGCAACTTTAAGGACTATGTGCTTGGTACTTACGATGGGCAAGCAAAGACGCCGCAGTGGGCAAGCGCAATCTGCGGTGTAGATGCAGACATCATTAAGAGTTTTGCAGAAGAAATCGCAACGACTAAACCCTTAGCTTTTCTGGCGTCATATGGACCTTCTAAAGTCTTTAATGGAGAGACTTTTGCTCAGGCATTTTACACAGTTGGGTGGATGACGGGTAATGTTGGCAAGCCTGGTTCCTGCGTTGGACACTGTTCTTTTGGAGCCGCATTTAATCATGGTTTTAGACTAGTAAACTATGGCGCCGATGGCTTAAAAGCGTTGCCAAATCCGTTATGGACGGCTAAGGGATACTGTATTCCGCCGCAAGATCCTAACGCGGAAGGTTGGTACGGTCCTGTAGAAGATCAGCTTTGGGAATCTGTAGTTAGTGGTAAGTGCATCAATGGACCAAAAGGAGAAGTCGAGTGCGACTTTAAGATGATTGATAATCTTACCTATGGTAATTCTTTAAACCAAATGCCTAACATTAATGAGGCAATTCGCGCGCATCGCAAAGTGGAGTTTGTGGCTTCGGCAGATATGTTTCCTTCTCCAACTGTGCAATACGCCGATGTTATCCTGCCGGTTACGCATGCGTGGGAGCGATGGGGCTGTACTTCGCGCTCTACCTCGCATCGCGAAATACTCGTTTGGGGAAGCCAGACTGTCGAGCCAGCGTTTGAGTCTAGAGATGACGAGTGGATTCAGGTTGAGCTTGGCAAACGCTGCGGACTTGCCGAAGAAGATGTCTTAAACGTAAGCTTAAAGCAGCAGGTATTTAATCGCATTAATGGCGCGACTGTAGTTGGCGATGACGGACGCACCTTAGAGCCACTGGTAACAGTTACAGAGCAAGACCTGCTTGATTTTAAGGTTACAGGAAACGTCCAGCAGGGTCGCATAGGCATCAAGGAGTTTCAAGAGAAAGGCGTGTATCAAGTTGAGCGCAATGCCGATGATAATCTTGGTTTTATAGCATTTGAGGACTTTATTCGTGACCCACAGAACTTTCCACTAAAGACTGAATCTGGCAAGTTTGAGATTTATTGTCCTAGTCTTGAGCAGTGGATACGCGACTACGGCTTCTCAACAATTGCGCCGGTAGCAAAGTATCTGCCACCCAAACATGGCTACGAAGAAACGTTAGTTGGACCTTATACGCTTCAGTTTACAACTCCGCACGTGCCTAAGCGCGCACACTCTGTACATGACAACAATGTTTGGTTGCGCGAGGCATTCAATCAGGATCTTTTTATTAGTAACGCAGATGCCATGGCAAGAAAGCTTGAAGATGGCGATACGGTAAAAGTCTACAACGATTATGGCACGACTATTAGGCGTGTAAAAGTGACAGAGCGTATAATGTCTGGTGTTGTAGCACTAGGCGATGGAGGCTGGGTAAGCATTGACCCTCAGACAGGTTATGACATGGGTGGAGCACCAAACATTTTGCAAGGCTCTATACCATCAGGCGAGGGCTCTCAATCGTGGAATTGTAATGTTGTAGAGGTAGAGAAGTATGACAAGCAACTGGATTTGGACACGCATATTCCGGTTAAGGTTCTGGATTCTGAATAAGAATTCTATATAAGGATCTTGAATAGGGAAACTTAAAGTGAATCTGAAAATGATAATGTCGTTATGTTAGATATAAGGAGAGTGCCATGCCACAGATGGGTTTTTATTACAATCAAGATAATTGTACTGGATGCAAGACATGCCAGATTGCCTGCAAGGATGTAAACAATCTAGAACCTGGAGCGCTATTTAGAGAAGTGCGCGAAATAGAAGCCGGGAAGTTTCCCGATCCAAAGGCTTTCTTTATTTCTATGAGCTGCAATCATTGCGCGTCTCCGGCATGTATGGCTGTGTGTCCAGCAGGAGCCATTGGAAAAAGCAGCGATACAGGCGTTGTTTTTATAGACCAGAACATTTGCATTGGTTGCAAGCTTTGTGTTAGCGCGTGTCCATATGGCGCACCTGCGTTTATAGAGGCAGAGGGTAAGACCTTTAAGTGCGAGTTTTGTGCTGGACGTGTCGAGAAAGATGAATTGCCCGCCTGTGTTGCGTCATGCCAGCTTCGCGTTATTGAGTACGGCGAAATCGAGTCGCTACGCGCCAAGTATGGTATCTGCGCGGATGTTTATTCTTTGCCAGAGTCAAGCGCCACAAATCCATCAGTTACGATAAAAACGCATCGGTCGCTTAGATAAATTGCATATTTATCAAAACCCTGAACTAGTGCAATAAAAACAATCTTTACAGAATTTTTTGCAGTAACATTTCTGCAGAGATAATGAAATGCATGCGCTGATGAGAATTGTAATGAAAATCACTTAAATCGAAAGCAGTCAGTTTGCGAATTACTTCCAGTCTATATCCCAATGTGTTACGATGAATACTCATGTCTCTTGCAGTATCTGCAACATTAGAATTCAAACTTAAGTAGCATAGTAATGTAGATAAGAGCTCTGTGCCATGCTTGACATCGTATGAGTGTAGTACAAGTGCCACTTCATGCTCTAACCCAAAGCTTCTAATCTCTTCCGCAGCCAACAAAGATAAGATGTCTGCACTATTGTCATCAACTAAAACAATCTGCTTTTTGCGTTGTTTCCCTAACGCCAGAGCCGCACGGCAATATTTTAGCGAATCATAAAGCAGATTCCAGTTGCAGAAGCTCGCAGAGACACCGCAGTATCTTGATTGAGTGTTCATGAACTGCTCAATTTTTTCTAAAATTGAAGGCGTGTCACGCTGGGCAAAGACTACAACAATATAGTCGTCTAGATTAAAAACTACGCAAAGTGGCAAAGCGTCTAACAATTGCCCTACAAGCATTAGATGCTCACGCCTTTTGTTAATTGCCTTATCTTCTAGGATCAAGGAGCGAAAACTAGAAAGATCTTGCCATTTTAAGGCATGCAGACTCCAAGCCATCTCTTCTGGCTCAATTCGCTTTCCGTTAGCTAATTGCTCAAACACAGTTGTAACTTTGCCAACCTCATATAGCTTGTCGATGTGTGCTAGCTGCACGGCTTCTTGCAAGAACTGAGCCATGTGTAAGTCAAACTGATTAAGCGCTTCTTTATACTCTAAAATAAATAGCACTAACTCGTATGGGTCATAAGGGGTTAGCGTACATTGAATATAATTGCAAAGTGATGGGTCTGGAACCAGTGATATGGTGGCATCTGTACCAATATCATATTCTTTCATTGTTTTAAAAGCAGAAATGTTAAGCATTCGTGTTTTTGCAATAATCAGCCAATCTTCAGTAATGGGTACATCGCAATAGGCTTTGTTCAGGCAAAGTAGTCGCCCATTACGATTAATAATATAGCTGGCTCTGTCTAGTTCTGCATTAAAGAAATTCATAATAGTTTGCCAATTTGTTTTGTTGAGAATAGCCATGGTGACCATGTTTTGCCATTCTCGGTAATGTGAAAATGCCTCTAGTACAGCGTTAAATATTACTGCTGGTTCAACGCCGGAAACAGTTAGTGCGCCGCAGGAGCTGCGACACACTAAAGCATCTTTTAACACGATGCATAGTAACTGTTTTGCAGTTGGATGAGAATCTGGCGTACCTAAAACTACCGAGTCTAAAGTCCGCTTTGAACTTGTAACGCTTAGCTCGAAGTCGCAGTTATTTAAAGTTTTTTGTAACACTTTTTGTAGCATCTCAAGGCTGATTAACATGTTGCTCCACTTTGATTGCTTTTGCTTTTGTCTGTAACTCTAGCACATAAAAACTATAGCAAAGAACGATGAAGCTTAAATGTGACATTTGGATTGGTTTGTTCAGAACTGGGAATGCCAACTATGTCTGCGTTATTAGAGTGTTTGCTGCGCAGCTCACTAATATCGCCCCATTCTATTGCGCGCATTAGACACGACGCTACACAAGCGGGCTGTTCGCCGTTTTGTACCAAAGCTAAGCAAAGGTCACATTTGCCTGAAACCTTACGTTCGGGGATGTAAGATGGTGCGCCATACGGACAGACATTAACACATGTCTGGCAACCAATGCAAACTTCCTGATCGATTATCACGCGTCCATCTTCTTGCTTGCTAATTGCGGTTGCAGGACAATTTGCTAAGCAATATGGCATCTCGCAGTGATTGCATGACATCGAGACAGAGTATGCCTTTGTGTTGGGAAACGTATCATTCTCAAAAGAAAGTACTTCGCGAAACAATACACCAACTTCGTTATCGTTTACGTCTTTACAGGCAATTTGACAGGTCTTGCAACCAGTGCACCTATCTATATCGTAGTAAAATCCCAGTTGACTCATGACTTGTCCTCTCTACAATTAGTGCCTCTAAGAGGCCTTAATTGATGACTATAATCTGCTCTTAAAAAAATCTTGTTAATGGTGCATAAAATCGTGGCTTAAATTGGGGTTAAGTCTCTACCAAACTACCGAAGCCTCTTAAAATTGGTGTTTAAATGTTGCATTACATTAGCTAATAGTTTTTGGTTCTCGTAAACAATCCGGCACTAGTAAACCGTCGTACTTTTGCACTTCGACAATATTTGTATTCCAAGCCTGAGTGCCTTGTCCGTTAGGCCAGCCGCCGGCAAGTGAATTTGTGGCGCCGCCAATGTCATAGCCTGTCTCCTCATCTATATCTACCCATGCACCTTCGCCCATAGCAACGACACCTGGTATGATGCGCTCTGTTACCTTTACATTTCTAAGCACAGTGCCATATTCATTAAATACCTTAATAGCGTCCCCATCCTGAATGCCTCGCGCTTTAGCATCAATGCTATTCATGAAGACTTCCTGAGTGAAGGCCTCGCGTAGCCAAGGGTTAGAATCAAGGGAAGAGTGGGCACGGCGAAGGTAGTGAGGAGTAATAAGTTGTAGTGGATAGGTGCTATTTTGCGCTTCCTCGAACCCTCGTGGCAAAGGCTCATATTTGGCAATAGGCGCTATTTTGGTCCAACCGTATGCATTAACTGTATCGCAAAGCGACTGGCAGAAAATCTCAAATTTACCTGACTTTGTATTAAGAGGATTGACTTTAGGATCTGCAACAAAGTCTTTAAAAGCAATATAAGAGAAGTTGTCATCGACGCTTCGTTGAACTTGATAATTTCCAATTTTCTGTAATTCGCGAATAGGAATGCGCCCCTCCTGCGGTTTGCCTTCTACACCATAGTAAGCAATATCTTCTGCTGTAATTGCCGCTAGCGGCTCGTAGTCGATTCCATTTTCTTTTATGACCGTAGATGTCGCAACCTGATTGAAAACTGCTTGTTCTTCTCCAAAAGGCAAATATTCATCTGGATCCAACCCCAGCCGTAAAGCAAGTTCTCGTTCTATCCATGAATCATCTTTGCACTCGAAGGGTGGTTTAACAACTTGTGAACCCCAAACAAACCTGTCGCGATGGGGAATACCTAAGCCGTTAAAACTACCAACTCTTTCCCAGCAGTGTGTGACCGGTAAAACGATATCAGAGAATTGACAACTTGGTGTGGGCACTAGGTCAGATGTGACGACAAACTCAACCTTACGGTGTGCCTCGATGCCTTTATTAAGGTTTGGAAATTGATTTAAAGCATTGCCGGCGCCAAGATGCGAAATCAGCTGAATATCTATTGGTTGTTTACCGCGAGTTCCAGCAGTGTACTCATTAGAAACAATCGCCTCCCATGCCTCGTTGATGTTTGGAGAATGCCAATCTTCTGCATCTGGTGGTGGCGAAGTTGCCGCATAGTAATCATAAGGAAATATTGGGTTATCATAGGTTGGTAAACCGTCTGTGCCAGTAGTTACTAGCATTTGACCTTGGTTAAAAGCATTAACGTTGCAGGATACGCCAACACATGCACCAGGCTTGCCAACATTTCCTGTCATCCATCCTAAAGTCATAAAAGCCTGGCAGAAACGCTCGCCATTAAAGGTTCGCGATGGAGAATACGCGCTTAAAATTGCCGCTGGCTTGGTAGTGGCGATTTCGGTTGCAAACGCTCGTATTGTTTCTTCAGGAACGCCGCAGATATTTTCTGCCCAAGATGGTGTTTTTGGTTGATTGTCGTAAGTTCCTAGCACATAATCTTTAAAATTGCCATCTTCTGCAGCATCGCTTGGCATGTGCTCGGCATCAAAACCAATGGTGCATGCATCTAAAAATTCCTGATCTTGTAAGTTATTTTGGATAATATGATAAGCCATGCCTAAGATTAGTGCCGTGTCTGTAGATGGGCGTACAGCAATCCACTGATCTGCAAAGGCTTGCGCGGTAGCGGAATACATGGGATCGACGACAATAATCTTTGCCCCAGCTTGTCTGGCGTTTTCTATGTAGTACACAGAGTTTGCCACGCTCCATGCAGGATTGCATCCCCAGAAAACTATGAGTTTAGAATTGCAATAATCAAGGCGATCATTAATTGAATTTGGTGCGCCAAGATATACGGTCATATGATGAAGACCTGTAAGATGCGTAATGCAAGCACCCCAGGCACCAATTGATATCGGACCCCAAAAACGATGAACGCCACCAATAGCATGCAACAGTCTGGGGTAACCAAATGTCCATGTCGCGGCTAATGCTTCGTTGCCACCATATTTCTTTGCAGAGGCAATTGAGCTGCTACCGTATTTTTCTTTGATGCGAAGAATCTCTGAAGCAACGATATCTAAAGCTTCTTCCCAAGAGATGCGCTCCCAGGTATCGCGCCCACGAAGCTCCTTGTTGCCCCCTCCGGATTCCCAATGCGTGCGCTTCATGGGATATTTTAGTCTGTCTACACCGGTAACGGTCTTGCGCTGTGCACGTCCGCGAAGACAACCGCGTTGTTGCGGATTAATAAGGCTATCTGTCACGGCATCATCAGTTTTCTGGCGAATGATAGTGTTGTTTTCTACCAGTACCTTGTTTGTGCAGCGACCTGACCCACATACATATGAGGCACAAGTTGCAACTAGCCATTCTCCTTCTTTTTTGGCTTGCTCTATCTCTTCTACAGTTGTCTTCTTACAGCCGGTAAGTCCCATAGGTCCAAGGCTAGCTAAAGCTGTAGCCAGCGATGCTGTTCCTAGCGCCACAAACGTACGTCTTGTTAGCGAACTGTCTGACGTTTTTGCTTGTGTGACAGCTGCTGTGTTTGGTGTCATACTTGGCATCGTTGACATAGGCTTTGTCTTTGCGTTTGAACTTGACGCAAGTTTTCTTTCGTGTAATCTCATGCGATATCACCTCTCATCTTAAGTTCGTTATTGATAACCTCATGGTCTACAGCCAGATATCCTTCTAAGATATTCGCTGCTCCAGAAAAGAATTCAGTTATGGCGTTTTTCTCAACTAAATTCTTGAACTGTGGAACAAAATGCAACATATGCTTGCCAATTAGCTCAGCTTGATCTTTAAGCAGGGCAATATCCAGTTCACTTATGTGACGCTTACTTGTCTGATAAAGAAAGTCCAGCTCTATGCCAATGTGGTCATCTGCCTGCGCGTTGATGCGTTCACCAGCGATAAACCCATATTTGTTTAAAAGTGTGCGTATAAATAACGTAGTGTTTGAGAAAAGTAATCTGTCTTTCTCTAAGTAAAATGATGCCCAAGGCGGAGCAGCAGGAGAGTTAAGACCAATGAAAAGTTGTGTGAAGTCCCAGCGAAGTCTTTTTAAGTCATCATCATTTTTTAGTGGATTATTAGATGCAAAGTAGGACTCTATCAGTTGGGCGCCATGTGAAATCATAAAATTGTTAGCCTCAGCTAACTGAACGAACAGTTTATTGCTTCTACAGGCAGTAAGTAAATCTCTGCAAGGCTCTACATAAAAGAAGCGCCGCAAAACATCGTATAGCACCGCTCTTAAGTTTTCACTAGTGGTTGTTGTGTTAGCAAAGTTTGAACAGTTTGTTCCAGTTTGCAAAACTGTGCAATCGTGTGATCCTGATGTACAGGCTTTGTTTGCGACAGCAACTGAAGCAGCATTTGCGTTAGCACCTTGGGTGGTAACTAAAGTAGCATTAATAGCAGCATCAGGAGCAACAGAAATATTCTGAGTTAATTCTTTCATGCCAATAAAATATACGCTTGAATTTTACTGTAAACAAGGTACATAATAGCCGAATCTTCAAACATATTTGCCAATCTTTTTGTGCATATTGCACAAAGATAAAAAAGTTTTGGCGGGCATCTACGTATTTTATGTGTTTGCGTTTTTTATTGCAGTTAGCTTCACGCTTTTTCTAAGAACTAATCCTGCTGCGCTATAGTTTCAATTAACGATACTTTATCATAAGAGATAAGTTAACGCTAAAAGAAGGCTAGAAGAAAACAAAATGGTTTCTGTACACGCCCCCCCCCCCATTACAAAATTAGTCCAGCCATAATCCTTTAAATGGATGTGGAAAATCAATCCGTAGGATTGAATTGATTTTCCACTCTAACAGCGCGTGGTACACATGCGTTCGTCTTGGGTTATGCTGGTTTGCG
>JAIRQA010000056.1 GCA_031256715.1 Coriobacteriales bacterium
CAACAGCAAACCGCAGGCACCAACGGCGCAAGCGAAGAACACGAGCAAGCGTGGGAGACGAACAAAACTCCACCTTTGTTTGTTTGCAAGTTTTCTGTAAGATGCAAACGGAACGTAAAGAATACAGAAGCAAGCGGCATGGATATCTAATAAGTTAGCCTAATGCAACATGTCCTACGCAAACAAAATAACATCCATTTTTTAACTAGCACTCGCCTAACTGCTTTTCTTCTAAAGCTAGCACTCGCCTAACTACTTTTCTTCTGATGCTAGCACTCGCCTAACTACTTTTCTTCTGAAACAATTTAATACTTATTGCCCCTGAAGGACAGTTGTCTTTACATAAAGCGCATTTGCTGCACTCTTGCATGCCATCAGCACTATGTGGGTCAAGCTGCTCAGGACAGACCTCAGAGCAAACATGGCAGCTACCTCCTGCCACACGCAGGCACTTCTCACGCTTAACAATAGGCTTTACAAAGCGATTAGCCAACGAAAGCAACGAAAGTAAAGCTCCAAGAGGACAAAATCTAGCACACCACTTGCGCAGCACCAAAAGCTCAACAATAAGTATTAGTGGGTATATTAGCAATGATAAACTAACGTCTTCAAAGCCTATAAACTGCCAAACAACTATTACGGTACCAAAAATCAACCCTATTGGACAAAAGAGACAAAAAACTGGAAAGCCAAAGATTAGCGCCGAAAGTAAGGAGCCGCCAAGAACAAGATGACGCGAGTCAAATTTGGCACGCTTGCTACTGCACGTTGAACAATTGGACACACATTTATTAGACGATGTTAACTTTTTTCTTACACTTTCAATCAAGCTGCGCACTGGAGCCACAGGGCAAACCCAAGCGCAAAAAACCTTACCTAGCAAAATAACAAATATGGCAATGATCGCCAGCACAATTAATGCTCTGGGAAAGATGGTTTTAGAGGCAAGAAAGCTCTCTATAACACCTAATGGACAGATAGACGCGATAGCTTGCCAGCCAAATGAAGATAGCGTACCTAAATTGGTATTAAGAATTAACCCTACCGCAATCATTACAAAAGCAACAAGCAATACCAGCCAACGAATATACTTTATTTTCATTGCGGCCGACTCCTACCTAAAACCTCAATGTTTACGCCACGCCTTACCTGCCCCCTAAATGTGCGATACGTAGATGTTGGGCAAATATTCTCGCATACGCCGCAGCCATTGCACTTAGACGAATCTATAACCGGATACCCATTGTCGTCAATGCTAATTGCAGCGAATGGACAGTAATCCGCACACTTGCGACAAGCTGCTGCCTTACCAAAAGCAATGCAAAATGTTGGATCGATAACCGCCTCGCCAATCCAATCCTTATCAGGGTCAAAGCTAGAAAGCGCACCAGTAGGACAACTTTGCGCACATAGCATACAGAAATCGCAAAATCCAACACCATCGGCGGCGAGCAAGGCCGAGTAGGGATTATCTAAAACTTCTTCTTGTTTCATTCCACTTGCTCTTTTATAGGCATCTCTTGCCTTCGTGTGAAAATTTAGCCGCGGTGTTCTAATGTTAATAATGCCGTCCTCAAAATCACAATTAACAATAGCAGCGCGAGGACAAGCACCACGGCAGCGATTGCAGCGTATACAGGCTGCTATGAAGTGTTCTTCGCTTAGACTTCCTGGAGGTCTAACCGGCAACATATCACCTGCAACTGCCTTAATTGTGCCCCCCGCAGCAAGAAGCACACCAGCGCCAATAGCGCCGCTTACCAATCCCCTGCGCGATATTTTTCGCGAAATCTTATTCTCGCCAGATACAATAGGCACACTTGCGTCACTTTCTGAGGCTGCATCTTTTCTCGACACTGCGAAACTTTCTGAAGCTCCAACGTCCAGCTCTTCTAGCAAGTCTACGTCACTTTCAGCCGCGGCATCTTTTCTCAACACTTCATTACTTTCAGAAGCACCATCCCCATCCTTCAGCAAATCGGCATCGCTTTTAGCAGTACCACTTTCAACCGCGGCACCTTTTTTAAAGTCTTCGTCACTCATCGCCCAATTCTTCCAGCATATCAGCAATGGTTTCTAAATCCAAACTCAAATACCCCTGTGTTGCTTTCATTACGCCTATGTAAAATCTTGTTGACAATAGCTTGTTAGCACGCTCGGCCAACATCCCTATCCACGACTGAATATGATCGCGAATAAACGTGGCAGAAAGCTCAAGGTTGCGGCGAAGCTCGCTTATATCATTTGCCTCTATAGCAACAACAGACCTCTCGCTAAGCATGGCTAAAAACTCTAGCTCGAAGCTAAGATGATCTTCCGGTAAATGCACGCTTGACTTTACACCAACATTTTCGGCACAAAAAATCTTAAAAACCTCGTTACGCGGTTCTTGGTTAAAAAGTGCCTTCTCACCCAAAAAGATACTTGCGTAGGGCACAGCAACTTCATCATTAGTTGTTGCCACACCATCAAAACACATGGTGTAATCTGACGATAACGATTGGCGTGTCCCCGTATTACGTTTACGAAGTCCGCGACCCATATCATTAAAACCCTCCGACAAAAGTCCGCAATCTTTTAGCTCTAACGCACGGTTGATAAGATCCATCGCCGCCAACTCTTCTATGTCTTCATCTGTTAACGGCTTTAAGAACAGGCGTGAAAACATACGGTAACTTGCCGCCCGCCCCTGAAGAACATCTATAAATGTTAAGAAGTCAGCAGTCGAATTTCTAGTTGTTTCCGATGTGCTCATGTCTGTCCTCTTTCGTAGGTTCACTTTTGTGCTAGCCCATGTTGGGCGCACATTTCTTAGATTCACTTTTGTGCTAGCCCTTGTTGGGCGCACAACATGCATGGGCGGAGCATCTACTGCCCCGCCCATGATAACGGGTATTTCCTTGGCGAGAATTACTCAGCTCGCCCACAAGGCACTAGCCTAAAGGTGCCAATGCCCATAAGACCAAAGAAACTTCTAGTCAAGTGCCTTGGTCACAACTTTGTCGCCTAGCCCGCGCCAAGAAGCAATCTCTTTAGAGAGAATATACTTGGTGGCAGGTTTGGCATTGCTGGCCTCTATTGTGTAAACACCCTTGCCGGCTTTTTCTGCCTCGGCAATTGCCACAGACGCCCCTGATGCTGGGTCGTCTAAGTCGCCATAATAGCGCGCCTTGCAAGAGCAGTTGTGAACACATGGTGGCACGGCATGCTTGGCATCAGTTGTGTCTTTAACGTTTTCTATACCATCTGATGCTGCGGTAAGGTGGTTGCAAAGGGTGCACTTCTCCATCTTGTTCTCTGCAGTATTTAACCAACGAACACTAGGACGCATGCTGGCAGTTGGATCAGAATAAGGGCATCCTCCCTGACCGACACAGGTCTTGCAGCCTATACAGGTTTCTTTGTCGATAAGTACCACGCCATTGTCACTATCACGATACGCTGCGCCTGTGGGACAAACAGCAATACAGGGAGCGTCCTCGCACTGCTGACATTGTACAGGAACCCAATACATATCTATGTCGGGATGAGCGCCAGCAGGATCAACGTTTACCACGTCTACCCAATAGTTGCCAAGTGCAATATTGTTCTCAAACTTACAAGCAACAATACAGGACTGACATCCTGAACAACGGTCGAGATCGACCACTAGACATCTCTTTGCCATTATTTGCCTCCTTCCGCGCCAGCAAAGGCAACGATTGGCGTATTTAGGGCTTTATTGTCCCTAAGCACACCCACATCCTTCACATATTCATTGGCAGTCGTAGGCATAAAGGGCTCAAATTCTTTTGGCTGAGTCCAGATGTTTGCCGGACGCGAAGATTTCTTAATGTTAACTGCAAAACCACGGTTAGTGTAAGAACCAAAGACCTCATTAAATACAGGATCGACCGCGTTAGTGATAACGTTAACATTACATTCCTGCCAGCCGCCAGTCTTGTTAGCCTGTGTAGAATCATAGCACTCAGGATTCCAGAAACGCTCCATCCAAAGCACGCCTGGAGCAACAACCTCGGCAACATAAGCGATAGCACGAATTGGTGCAGCAGTCCTTGTGTTTTGCTCTTTTATGCCAGAATAGCTCATCTCTGTACCAGTCATGACCTTGTGGTCATAATCTGTTCCTTGAGTACGACGAGAAGAAATCTCTACCCAGTCGCCATGAGCAATACCGTATTCTGCAGCAGTCTTGGGGTTAATGCGCACAAATGGAGCAGGATATAGTTCGCGAGCATAAGGCGCGTGACGCATGGTGCCATGGTGGAAGTAGTAAACACGTCCCGAAGTCATAGCCAATGGGAACTCTGGATCTACCTGAACAAGGCCATCTCCTGTAACGCCAACCGGAGCTTCTTTTTGCAAAGGCACATTACAGATTGGTGAGTACTCGCCTTTCCATGTACCAACACGAGGATCAATATGGCTGTGCGGACGAGGATAGCAATATGGGAATCCATCTGTAGAAAGCTTGATGTGTATCTGGTTGTAGACCTCGCACTTGCGCGACTCTGTGGCAAAGCCAACTGGTAGCCCATCTTTGGCCTTCACAAGATGCTGACCATAAGTCCAATACATGCTGGGTTCATCTACAGCATAAAAATCATGGTTGTTCTTGGCAAACTCCATGAAGCTATTCTTGTCTTTAACCTTCTCGTCATAACCGGCAATGCCTTTATTCTTAAACTTCGCAACATGCTCTTCCCAGACAGCAGCCTCGTCGGGCAAACCACCCATTACACCAAGACCAAGAGGGAATTGCAAGTTTAATTCTTGCATGGTCTGACCAGTAGTACCAAAGACAACTGTTCCCAGCTTCTCGTTAAGTTTCTTAGAGGCATCTGCAACAACGCGTTGTGGAGGCACAGAGTTTGGCACAGTCTCGCCAAGGTGAATAATACCAGGGCATGGGAAACTATAGTTAAGTTGACCAAATTCGCTGGCGCCTGTGGCCTCTAGCCACTCCTCTAGCGGAAATATTAGATCGGCGCACTCAACTTGGAATGATGTAATCATGGGATACTGACAGATAATAAAGTCTACGCCATCGTTCATAATAGCGTTATACCAAGCACCTGCAGAACCAAGCACAGCAAACTTGTTGCCGGACATATCAAACCAAACACGTGGCTTAAATGGCTCGCCAGTCTCTATGGCTTCACGCACTGTGGGGATATGACTATGACACCAGTTGTAAAGACCACGATGGTTCTTCATGCCCAAACGATCCAAAAGAAGCTGGTTCATCGCAAACAATGTCGCGGCATTCTTAAATGGTGGCGCCTCTGGGTCTGTTCCATCCTCGATGCTCTTAATGCGCGCCTCGTTAGCCTCTTTTGTGGCACCAACCTGATAGCCAATGCCATACATAGTACCAAACATGCCGCCGAAACCATTCCAAAACATTGTTGGACGCTCTGCTTCGCCTTCTGCCGGCAATGGATTATTCTGTGTAAGCGTGGCACCAGGCTTATTCACGTAGCCCATAATCATGTCTAAGCCCATCAAGCCATCAGGCACCTGCGAGGCGGTTTCCTCCATATCAGAAGCAACACCATTAGCAATGCCAGCGACAGGTGCGCTAGTGTAAAGATCGATAGCTGCACGAATGCGATCTGCCGGAACCCAACAAAACTCGGCAGTGCGCTCTAGCGTCCAAGGCTCTGCCTCATCGCGATAAATCTGTCCTGCACTTCTGGAAGTCACTCCATTAACCTCGGCTGTGGCTAGCACCTTTGGATTAACTGTTGCGGCAACAACTTTGGGATCGCCAAATGGCAAAGGCGCAATCTCGCCGGTGGTCTCGTCTACGCAGACATAAACAGGGGTATCTTCTGGCGTTGTTTGAGCTTCGGCACCAAAGACCTCTGTTGCCAACCATGGCAGATGTGTTTCAGGGTTAATAAGGAATGGCATATTGGTGTAAAACTTGGTAAATTCCTCGTCATAAAGAACTTCATCAAGAATAACACGATACCAAGCAAGAATTAAAGCAGCGTCTGAGCCAGGGCGAACCGGCAGATGAATTGTTGCCTTTACTGCATCTGGCGAGAAGTTAGGGTCTACTACAATGGTTTTGCAACCTGCCGCACGCAACTCTGCCATTCCGCGACCAGACTGAGCAGTTTGCGAGACAGAAGGTTGAGCCGCCCAAAGCACAAGCACCTTTGTGTCTTGCGTTACGCCCTTGCTCTTCTCTAAAGGTGCTAGACCTTTAAATGGTTCAAGAACAGCACAGTCGGCGATAGATTGGTCCGCGCCACCATACATATAGGCTGCCTCGGTAATGCGGGGCAAATAGCATTGGGCACAACCAGGCTCGAAAACTGTGGGTGAACCCAAAGCCATGGGCACGGTCATTGCCTGCATAAAGCTGTAGGCGCCACCGCCACCAACAGAACAGAAGAAGGCATAGGTGCCATACTTCTCTATTGCCTCGGCAATTTTTGTGCCAGCCAGATCAACTGCCTCATCCCAACTAATGCGCTCCCATGCCGCATTAGCAGCACCACGTGCACCCGTGCGCTTTAGTGGGTATAGAACACGACGCGGGCTGTAGCATGTGTGAATCTGGTTTAGACCCTTTAGGCACAACGAGCCTTGGCTGGTGGGAGCATCTGGGTGCCCCTCAATCTTAATGACCACGCCGTTTTCTACATACACCTTGCATGGACACGCCTGAATGCATCCATGGCAAACGGAGTTGTAGAAGACACGGCCGGTCTCACTTGTGGCGTTCGTGCCGCCGCTTGAGGCGCCTTGCTGCATACAACCTGTGAGCGCAGAGCTTAGTGCTACTGCGGCACCTGCCACTGTTGCAGACTTCACGAACGTCCTGCGTGTCATTTTTAACTCACGCATATGGTCACTCCTTTCCGTACTCTCTCTTACTTTGCTTACATTACTTGTTGCTTGCCTTAATGCTAGCGCAAAAATCGTTTTTCTTGCTATTCGCTATAAATGCTATTAAGCTATTACGATATTATGCTTTCACACTAGCATGTTTGCACATCATTTGCGCACTACTGCGCTGCTTTTACACTTTGTAAAAATTCCTTGCCATCAGCAGTTATCTGCCAACCATCGTTGTAAACAATCCCACCGGCTGCTGCAAGCTTATCTATGAAAACGCTAGATAGCATTGGACGCTCGTCGGGCGCGCGACCATACATTAAAATCTCGCGACCATGTAAAAGCGTATCTACTTCTGCATAGCTGTGTTTTTCTGAAAGAAACTCTAAAAGCTCTAAATATGTGCTATAGCGCTCCGGAGCCTCAGACAATAGCGAGCCTAGACGATTTGCCGGATTAAATGCCTGAACAATAGCGCTACCAACAGCGTTTGTCTGAAAAGAAAAGCCCACAACAAGGTCATCTATTTCATCTTCGCTTAACCCCTGTTTGCGCTCCTCGCTAACATCTGCGCCATTGGCATCTAACTCAAACATGTCTAAAGCCTCGACATCTAAGAGCCACTGAATGAGAAAATATGGAGGTTGCGTAACGCCGGAATATTCCGGCATTTGCTGAATAAGCTCTTCTAATGGATAAAGATCAATGCGCCTTGCAAGACAGGACTTAAGAATTGCATATAAGGCAGGTCGTGCAAGTGGGTTTTGAATTAACAAGGCGTTAGCTTTTTCTAACTTACGCGCAAAATCAAGCGGAGGCATGGCGGCGTCTGCCGCCGTGGGACAGGACTCATCTGGTTGACACAATTCCGGCGTTGTCACACCAGCGTCAACTTCTGTAGTTAAAGTTTCAGTTAAATTGTTGTCTAAGTTCTTAGTTTCTACCATCAAATGAACCTCTCTCTCCTGAATTGTTCTAAAGTATCCTCTTTTTCATAAGCGAAATGAAGCAGCAGTTTGAATGATTTTTTTTGTTGAGAAGTACGTTTGCGCAGGAAACGTCTAATTCATTTTGAGTGAGTCAACCAAATCTATTAGTTCCTGCCTAGAATGAACGCCCAATTTTACATAAACATTATGAACATGCGATCTTGCTGTGTTCCAAGAGATTACCAACTGCTCGGCAATGAAATCGGAGCTGCGCCCCATTGCCAAAAAGCGGAGTACCTCGGCTTCGCGCTTAGAAAGAAAATAAGTAGATGCCAATTCGTCTAGCTGTTCGCTAAAACGCCGACGACGTTCGCGAGGATGATTAGTTTGTGATGTGTTGTCTGAGGTGTCTTCCAGAGTATCCCGAGTAGCACCGAAGTCGCCTTGGCTATCATTCGTAGTAGCGTCTAAGCAAGTTTCCTTCTCGACATAAAAATAAGATGTTTTCTTATGATCTTCAGATGCAATGCCACAAGCAATATCTTCCTGCATTAGTTCGTTAAACGATTGTCCACTTCTATCTAGTGGCGAGAAGAGACGCTCGAAGTCACGTTCAGAGAAAAGCAGAAACGCTAGCACTAACACAACGCCTGCTATACCTAGATAAAATATTGAAGCTAGTGAGCCTTCGATAATCCTTGGTAAGCCAGACGCGCCTAAAAGCCAGCCACCTGTGTTGCCTATCATATAAATGCCGTAGCCAAAGCCCATAACGATTAGGGGCGATGTTGCGCGCTGATAACTAACGAAAGCTAACAGACACCAAAGCATAAACTCAAAAAGCATGATGGCTCCAGATATGACCAGATTCCAGTTGGCGTCTAAAACACCTAAGATTGGCAGCACGGCAATTATCACCACAAGCACTACAGCAATAAGTGAGTAAATTTTGCCAAAATTTATACGCCTAGAGCCTACTCCTAAAGAAAGCGATACAAAAACAATCGCCATTAGTATGCGCAAAAACATGATAAGGCTAGAAGCGTCAAGTGTGGTCTTAACCGCGTGCAATTCGACTACCACGCCGCGCATCATAAAGATAACTGTAGCGAAGAAAAGTAGCATGATGAGGAATTTCCAGAAGGCAAATGGTAGCTTATGAATAGCTACCGGCATAAATTCCGGTTCGATGTCTAGATGATCGGCATCGGTGGCGGCACTTAGGGCATTAGAGGCGCTAATGGCGTTATCTGCTAGCGATAGCACCAAAGACGCAAGCGGCAACACCACTATAAGTGCAATTATGCCACTAATGGGAGGGCCTCCTGGTAACGGGTGCCATGATGGTATCCCTAGCACAATATAATAGATACATGCTAGCAATAAATGCGATAGCGCAGAATAAAGCAGGACGCGTCTGGGAGTAAGTACGCTATATATCATGCCACACTTTAATAGCAAAACGCACATAGAGATACCGGCAAGAATGCCACCAGTTATAAAGATTGGTAAAGCATCTACGCTAAGCCACGCGCCAATATAATATGGCCCAGACAAAACAATGAGCAGAGAGCCAATCGCGCCAAGTAAACCTGAAACAAGTAAAAACGAGCGTCGTAATAAAAGTTTGTTAACAATGCTACTGTTAAGGACAGCAACAAAAGCGACTATAGCAAAAGTCACCGATGTCGTTATAAAAAGCTTAGAGATGTTTTCTCCCGAAGACTCGATATCTGAAAGCCAAACACCGCCGCTAAAGGCAAGAAAAGACCAGGCAAGCCAAATACCTAGCCCAAGATAAGGCGTTGCCGGCCACATCTTTAACATAGCTTGTATTACGCCCATTTTTTGCGATTTACTCAAAAAAACCTACCCTGTCCTACTTCTTCATGCTTTGCTTTATTTTGCCAATGTGCGGCGACACTAAACGAACACCAAAGATTGTTAGACCTCATGTCTATGGTGCCTCTGAATGCCTTGCATGAACGCTAGTTGCTTTACGTCGTCGTTGTTTGCTTTACGTCGTCATTGGTTGCTTTACGTCGTCGTTGTTTGCTTTACGACGTCGTTGGTTGCTTTACGTCGTCGTTGGCGCTTCTCTCCCAAAAAGGCTGTTTACCATTATAGTGTTTATTTAATGAAAAGGTTTAGTTAACTGTTGTAAGATAGCTCCTGCTATTAAGTTGCCCCTTTAAGCTGCCGCTTAAGTTGCCCCTTTAAGCTGCCATTTTAGTTGCCCCATAAGCATCCATTTATGAATTAGCGCGAAACCAAATAGATTGCCTCTGCAGGGATACGTAGCTTTATGCGATCGCCACGCTCTGGCAGCCTAACATCAGAGTCGCGACGTTTAGGCGTACGCCAGTTTATAGTCGCTGGCGCTTTGTTGCCATGTTCGTCTATATGCTCTAAAATGACTGTTCGCTCAAAGCGAGAATCGCTAACGCGGCGGACATTAAAGCAGAATGTGTTATTTGCAGATGAGGCTTCAGGCGCAACCAAAACATCAGAGTCAGTTGTCGCGACCAAAGCATCAGACGCTGTTGTCGCAGCCAAAACATCAGTGGCAGTTGTTGCGACCAAAGCATCAGACGCTGTTGTCGCAGCCAAGCCAGCGTTTTCATCATCTCTAACTTGCTTAATATTTACAGCACGTATGCCAAGCCATTTCACATCGGCAGCCACCACGCGACCACAATCCAGCACAATGCCCCAATCTATAACTTCAACTTTAGTTGGCGCACTGTCACCCAGTGGACGCGCCGAGACAATGTTTTTAACACCTGAGACTTTTAATGTAGCCAATGTCTTAGGATGCGAAACAAGTTCAGGTGCAGGCGACAGTTGATCTATGCGACCATCATTATAAATCGCAATACGGTCACAAAAACGAAAGGCCTCATCTATGTCATGTGACACATATAAAATACATCCCTCGTATCCCTCAAAGAGCTCCAGCAGGTTATGCTCCAAGCCCTCTTTTAGATGGGCATCTAATGCCGAGAAGGGCTCATCTAACATTAATATCTCTGGCTTTGCCGCCAACATCCTTGCAAGTGCAACACGTTGGGCCTGCCCGCCAGATAGACTCATGGGATAACGGTGACCAAAGCCTAAAAGATCAAAACGCTTAAGTTGAGCAGAAACTTCTTCATGTACTTCCTGCTTACTTAAGCCTCTTGGCAGTCCGGCGCGAATATTGTCGGCAACGGTCATATTTGGGAAAAGCATATAATTCTGAAATAGCAAAGCAGTCTTGCGTTGTTGTGGTGTAAGATTAATGCGCCGCTCAGAATCAAAGAAAACACGCTCCCCTACCTTAATGTAGCCCTCATCAGGTTTTTCTAAACCAGCGATGCAACGAAGCGTCAAGCTCTTGCCACAACCAGAGGCGCCCAAAAAGCCAAGAGTCTCTGCGGCAGCATCAAAGGCAACATCCAATGTAAAATTGGGAAACTGCTTACGTATATTTACACTTATACTCATGAATTGCTCCCAGATGACTTTTCGCCCGGCTTGTTAGATAATGTCGCAAAAGATGCACTAGCGCTGTCTTTAGCAGATTGAGGTTCGCACAAAGACTGCTTACGTACACCCTGATGTTCGTTAGACGAGGTGCTCTGATCGTCTACTGAAGAGCTTTGCCTACCAATCGCAGCGCTAGACGAGGTGTTCTGATCGTCTACTGAAGAGCTTTGCCTGCCAATCGCAGCAAGGTGTTCGTCACAGTGTGCGTCAGGTAAGGCTTGGCACTTCTCGACATTAATTTTTTTACCACTTTTACGACGATAAACTTGCGAACGAGCAGCATACCAATTAATAATAAGAATGATGAGAAAAGACATTAGCACTACGACTATGACCCAAAAAGTTGCAATGTCTGAATGTCCGCCCATCCACTGAAAATAAATGGCAATAGGCATGGTTTGCGTAACACCAGCGTAATTTCCGGCAACAAAAAGTGTGGCTCCAAATTCGCCCATGGCACGGGCAAAGGCCAACACGGTGCCAGCCGCAATTGAAGGCCATGCCAGCGGTAGCATCAGACGAATGAATATACGCGACTCGCCCCAACCAAGCGTGCGAGCAGCGTCAAAAAGCGCCGGATCCTGAGACTCGAAGGCTCCTCGCGTAGTGCGATACATCAGCGGAAAACCCACAACAACAGCCGCAATTACCGCTGCCGGCCAAGTAAAAACGAGTTCGATCCCATTGGCAATTAGCCAACGCCCAACTGCAGTTGTGTTGCCAAACAAAACCAAAAGAATAAAACCACAAACAGTAGGTGGAAGCACCATTGGAATGGTAAAGATAGAGTCCAGCAAGCCCTTAAAGCGATTGTTCATTCTAAGCGATAGTCTGGCTGCCAAAAGCCCAAGAGCAAAAATGAAGACCATGGCCACAGCAGACGTGCGCAAAGAAACCCAAAAAGGCCGGTAGTCGATGCCGGTTAGAAATTCTGTAAATGCTGTAAACCCAGTTGGGGCCTGAGCCAAGCTTGTGTCTTTGGCAGCCGTTAGTGCACCCGTAAGACAAGCTAGGGGCGATGCAGTAGATGGGTATATGCTAGCATAATAGTATGCTGGCTCGACTTCTTGCGCAAACCTGAACTTGAAATCACCTATCCGCATTTCGCCTTCTGGTAAAGCGTTGTCTTGTGAGGCGTCCTTTTGCGTTGCGCTTGCTTGCGCTGCTTCGTCACGCGTTGCCTCACCACTCGTTGCGTTTGCTTGCGCTGCTTCGTCACGAGTTGCCTCACCACTCGTTGCGCTTGCTTGCGCTGACACATCGGTTGCGGTATTAGTTATTCCATCGGTCACAAAATACCACTTCAGATTTAAGGCGCTTATCTGCTT
>JAIRQA010000094.1 GCA_031256715.1 Coriobacteriales bacterium
CCCGTTGGGGACGCTGTCCACAGCGTCCCGTTTGCATAATCCCCGAACCCTTTCTACTTGCATCCCCCCGTTTCTATTCATGCCCCCATGCATCATCCGAAGATTGCCGTGGCGTTAATGCTTAAGACTCAGACACTTCGGTCTGGCTAACTAGTTCCTTAAACTCTCGCTTTGCGCGCCTCTAGATGACATGGGGTAGGGCGTGAACAGAAACACAAAATGCGATGTGCTCGCAACAGTATTCGCAACAGCGTCTGCCAAAGCAACAATATGCTATGATAAGTTTAATGAAAAGCCAGACAGACATATTCGGTTTAAATGGTGTGTTACTTGCAGGCGAGAGTTTACCAAGAAAACAGCAAAAGATACTTGAAGCTTGGTTGGTGCTTAAGGAAGATGAAATAGTTGCAGCTAATTCAGTATATATTGATGGTTCAGTTTGTTGGTCAGAGTCGTTAGATATAGCTCCTGAGGAGCTTTGGCACTACTCTAAGTAATTGTTAACAAGAAGATCTAAAGCAAAGAAACAATGGCAGCAGCAGCAACAACGATATTATCCACAAAAATATTCCCACCTGTTTTATCATGCATAGAGTTATGGCGGCCGCGACTTTCAAGCGTGTTGCCACAGGCTTTTGGTGATGTGCAGGTTGTGTCACTTGTCGCGCCGGCTGGGTTTGGCAAAACAACACTAATCGCTTCGTTGTTAGCTCATGGTCGCACGCACCAGCGGGCTGTCTGGCTTAATCTAGACTCTGTAGACAACAACATCCAGCGATTTATGAGCTATCTGCAAGCGGCATTTGCGCGCGCAGAAGTTGGCGGTGACTTTTGGCAGCAGTCACAACAAGAGCAATCAATGCAAAAGGACTATATTGCCGCTCTGGACGTTTTGATGCAAAACTTAGAGATGGCGACTCTAAAAGCAGCGACTCTAAAACCAGCTTTAAATACTGTATGCAATTCCGCACAAAACTCTGCGGCAGATTTTATAATCAATACCAAAATCAACCCCAAAGACAACCTTAAAATAAACCCCAAGCAAAGCCCAAAACCCAAAGACACAGCCTGCGTACTGCTAGTTTTAGACAACGTTCATATGCTAACTTTAGGCAGTGAGGCACATGAAGCGCTCTTGTATCTGCTGGCTCATTTACCAAAGAGCCTATCTTGTGTACTCATAGGTCGGCGCCCACTTAACTTGGGTCTATCTAAGTTGCTGCTTGAGGGCAAGCTTTTACAGTTAACCGAGCAAGAGCTGGCGTTTACAGCCTTAGAGACTAACGAATATCTTGCATGTGCCGGCATGTCGTTATCGGTAGCACAGCTCGAGCACATCTATAAGCTAACGCGAGGATGGCCGGCAGCGCTGCGCCTGATTGTGGCATCGGTTCAAGCATCAATAACACCATCTGTTCACGCATCGGTTCAAGCATCAACAACACCATCTGTTCACGCATCGGTTCAAGCATCAACAAAGTCATCGAATCATGTATCGAATCATGTATCGCCTTTAGCCTTGACAGTCACATCAACTGATGTATCTGCTGAATCAACTAACGATCCATTTGAGCAAAATTCCAACAATTTAGCCTTAAGCCAAGTGGCACTTAAAGCAATAACAAGCTATCTGCTAGATGAGGTTTTCTCGCAACTATCCAAGGATAAAAAGCAATTTTGCCTATACGCTGCGCAGGTTGAGCTGTTTAATCCGGCTCTTGCATCTGCGCTTACAGGATTTAGCTTAGAGCAATCTGCCAAAATGCTTTCAGAAATCAGGGACGACCACCTTTTTATAGAAGATGTCGAGAAGTGCGGCACTGAGCCTTGGTATCGCTTTTATCCACTTGTAGCTGTTGCTCTGCGAAACCATGCCTTGCGATGCCCTAGCCTTGATGTGACCGAATCATTGCGACGTGCGAGCGTATGGTTTAGCCAAAATGGTAATCCTAATCAGGCGGCACATTGTGCAATGCAGGTTAGCGACTGGGATCAGCTAGAAAATCTGATACTAAACCACTGGCGTTCGCTTTATATGCAAGACCGCACGCATCTGCTTTATCAGTGGGGTAGAGCATTGCCAGATGAGGTATTACTGGCAAAACCGCAAATCTGCGCTATTTTATCTCTGCCGGCAATGCTTACAGATGAGCGGGAGTTTGCCATGCTCTGCGACCAAACATCTGTTGCCCACCACATAAGTCCTAGCCAGCCATTTTATGCCGAGGCCTGGGGAATACACGCTCATATTTGTCACTTTAGTCAAAACTATGATGCGGCCCGAGCCGCTGCAGATGTTGCCCTTAAGTATCTTAAACCAGATGATTACTTCATGCGCTCATCCGTTAGCCAAACCAGTGTACTTGCATCAAACGCTCCGGATTGGCTTACCTATCGTAATACAATGTATAACTACTTAACGCCCACGCTGGCGCATGGCAATCGCGGATACATTTGCAATCATTATGCTTTTCTTGCCTTTGCAGAGGCGGTTTTAGGTAGCTTTACGGCTGCTTTATCCTATGCTGCAAAGGCACAATATCCCGTGGTAGCAAGCAAAAGCCCTTACCGAGCAACCGATATGAACCTCTATTATGCCCGCATGAACGCCGCCTGGCACCGTGGATACATAGGCGAAGCTCAGCTAAACCAGCGCAAATATCAACAAACAACCAAAGAAGCCTTTGCTTCACGGGAAACTGCCCTATCTGAAGTCTATGCCGCTCTTTTCAGTTTTTTATTTGGCGAGAAGGACGCGGCAGCGTCTCGCATTGCACATATCGCGCACAAGGTGCCATATGCTTTCTTTATGGTGCATTTACCATTTGATATGTTGCGTCGTCTAAATGAAAACGGCGCTTTATACCTAGAGGAATTTCTTAAGACAAACAAGGCAGTCTTTGGGCAACGTGCCTGCTGGCGTCGCTTAAGATTTGCCAGTGCATACATTAGTGGTAACTTAAAGCTCTTGCCTAAGTTGCGTATTTTGGTAAGCGAAATTGCGCCGGAGTGTAGGCTTGATCGCGTACATAGCCATCTTTTACTTGCGCTTTATGAAGAGTTAGCAGGAATTACGGCTGAGTGTGAACAGGCTATTCTAAAGGCATTAAATGAAGCTTCTAGCGAGCACATTACGCAGATTTTTTGCCAGGATCATCAACTAGTATTGCCTCTATTAGAGCGTTTGTCTGCCAAAGGCTTGCTTGATGATTTTGGTAAAGAAGTGCTATTGCGTGTTGCTCAAACTGTTAACTATAAGACAGAATATGCAGAAGGCTTGCAAAATGTAAGTCTAACTGCCAGAGAAAGTGACGTGGTCTACTTGTTAGTATCTGGTTATAGCCCCTCTAATATTGCTAAGCGGTTGTGCATTTCTGTTGCTACGGTGCGCAAGCACGTTACCAATGTGTATAGCAAATTAGGTGTTCATTCGCACACACAGTTACTTTTACATTATCAGAATGCGACCGGTAGTAGTGCGTAAGAATAGTGTTGGGGGTTTGTGAAGTAGAAGTGAAGTAGAAGTAAAGTAGAAGTAAAGTAGAAGATATCAAGTAATTTTTGACAGCAATGTTAGTGCGTAAGAATAGTAGTGATGGGGGGGTTCTTCTCAACATTACTACATATTAAAGGGGCAATAAGTACATAAGAAATCTAAGAAGATACATAATAATCTACCTCAATTTGATAATGATCTACACCATTACTTCTAGCTAAACTTGATGTGGTGGTACGTCATGCAGTTTTGGGAATGACGTCACAATTAGTGCAAAGTTAGGAGGAAAGATGACGGTAGAACAAGGAGTGGCAATTAGACAAGGTCTTGCGCATGGTCTTACGCGGACTCTGACACAAGGTCTGACGCGGCGGACATTTCTAAAGACGGCAGCTTTGGTTGCCGGTGCCGCGGCAAGTGGTACCAGTTTGGTTGGCTGTAGCACTATTGCGCCTGGGGCTAAGCCTGCACCGGCAGCAGATGAAGTAAAGATAGCCGGTTGCCAGTATGCCGGCTGTTACAGCTGTCAGGGGCTGGTTAAGGTGCGTGACGGTAAAGTGGTATCTATAGACACTTGGCCAGAGGATCCGCGTAAAAATAAGCCCTGTCTTCGCGGGCGCGCTCATCTGCAGCGCATTTATAGCCCAGACAGAATAAAGTATCCAATGCGACGCGTGGGAGAACGTGGCGAAGGTAAGTGGGAACAAATCACTTGGGATGACGCTCTGGCAGAAATTGGTGAAAAATGGGGTGGTTATATTAAGGAGTTTGGACCGCAGTCTATTGTCTTTGAAGGCGGCGGCTCTAAGAGCGGTGGCTATCTTAATAGTTACTTGCTTACTCGTCTAAGAAACATTGTTGGCTTAGCTGCTAGCGAACCATGCGATGATATGGGTATGGCTAAGGGTTTAAACAAAGTTTTTGGTCCTGCCTACAATACTTGGGGTTTTCCGCCATTTGACTGGGTACAGCTAAAAAACTCGTCGGCTATGATTACTTGGTCTGGCAATATTACAGTGGCAGCAACACAAAATTGGCGTCAGATTGCAGAAGCACGCGAGAAAAACGGTATGAAGTTTGTAGTGGTTGATCCCAACTACACTGGCTCGGCACAAAAAGCCGACCTTTGGGTTAGACCAAACCCTGGAACTGACACCATTTTGCAGTTTGCGTTAACCAGCTACATTGTCTCGCAAGATAAACATGACAAGGAGTTCTTGCGCGACTTTACTGTAGCGCCTGTACTTATCAACCAACAAACCAAGATGTATCTGCGCATGAGCGATTTGGGAGTTCAGCCAACAGAGGGTCCTGTAGATCCAACTACAGGCATGCCTACTATTATAGACCCGCCGGTTGTTTGGGATGCGGTGGCGGGAGCCCCTGGTGCTATGGGTGCGGTAGCCGAGCCGCCTTTAAGTGGTAGTCATACCATAAATGGCATTAAAACTCGCACTGCCTGGGACATGCTATTAGAAGTTGTTAATGAGTACGCGCCAGAAAAAGCCAGTGAACTTTGTGGCGTTCCTGTACAAACCATTCACAAGCTAGCAGATATCATTACTGCGGGTCCGGTTTTTCATCATACGGGTTATGGTTCTCAGTCTTATAACAACGGCGTTCAAAACGGGCACGCGCTTGCGCTTTTAGGCGCGGTTACCGGTAACACCGGAAAGCCCGGTGCTGGCACAGGCAGCGGCTGGCACGGACCAACTTACAACTTGGCATATACTTATCCTACAGGCTTTAACTCTATGGCAATAGCCAAGCTGGCGCTTTGTTTTGACGTATTAGAGACCGGCAAGTTTAAGGGCGAGCCATTTTTTGTAAAGTCGCTGTTTATGTGCGGTTCATCAATAATCGGTGGCTTTTTAGACACCAACCGTGTGGTAAAAAACCTGGCAAAAGTAGACTTCATCGTTTGTGCAGATCTAACATTTAATGACTCTGCAAAATATGCCGATTTGCTTTTGCCTGTCACTCACAATTACGAATCTGAAGATATCTTTAGTTCCGATTTATATGTTCTTTATATGGATAAGGTGGTCGAACCGGCATTTGAGTGTAAGACCGATGGCGATATTGCCATAGAGCTTGCAAGGGTACTTGGAGTAGGGGACTACTTTAGCAAGACCAATGATGAATTTTTGCATGAGGCTTTAGATTCAGAGTCTATGAGCTCACTTGGTATCACGGTTGAAAACCTAAAGCGTGACCGCGTGATTCGCTTTTTGCCTGAAGGATATGTGGCGCCTCGCGCTTGGCCTACTGGGACAGGGCGCATGGAGATATATGTAGACACGCCATTTCCGCGACTTGATGTTGGTCAGACTATAGACTTCGATGCCGAGCATATGCCTCGTTGGTTCCCGCCAACAGAGGCATGGCACGAAAACGAAATGATGCGCGAGTATCCACTTTACTTCATGAGCGAGCGTGCCCGCAATCGTTACCATACGCAAGACGCAGAAAGCACTTGGCTTCGCGAGATAGAGCCTGAGCCTATCATTCGCATGAACCCAACAGACGCTACTGCCAGAGGCATCAAAGAGGGCGATTACGTTGAAGTTTACAACAGCCGTGGTCACGCTGTGGCGCTAGCCAGGCTTTCTGAAGAGATGATGCCTGGTGTGGTTAAGTATCCTAAGGGCTGGCAAATCTCGCACTTTAAAGCGGGCTGTTGGGGTGAACTTCACAACTCAGAGTTTGACCCTGTAGGTGTTAACGATTCATATTTTGACGCGGTCTGTGAAGTCAGGCTTTGGAACGAGGAGGTGTAAGCATGGGCAAGCAATTGGGAATGGTTATTGACACACAACGTTGTATTGGCTGCCATACATGTGCAGTGGCTTGCAAAGTAGAGAACAACTTACCCAACGGCAACTGGTGGAATCGCACTACCACAGATGGTGGTCCGGCACAGGATACCCCTAGTGGTATCTACCCAAATATCCGTCGCGAGTATATAACTATTGCCTGTCAGCATTGCGCAAACCCTGCCTGCACGCGGGTCTGCCCTGTAGGAGCAACATACAAACGCGAGGACGACGGCGTGGTATTTCAGGATTACGACAAATGTATCGGTTGCAGAATGTGCATCGCTGCCTGCCCATATACGGGAGTTCGCTCCTTTAACTGGGAAGAACCGCAGTATTCTATGGGTTATGCTGTTGGAGACGCCGATGTGCCAATGCATCAAAAGCATACTGTTGAGAAGTGCACGTTGTGTGCTCACAGGTTGGCACGTGGCGAAGAGCCGGCATGCGCAAACGCCTGTCCGGCAGATGCTAGACACTTTGGTGATTTAGGCGATCCAACATCAGAAGTGTCTCAGCTCATTGTGACTCGTGATTATCAGCAGCTTTTGCCTGAAAAAGGCACAGAGCCGTCCATTTACTATTTGGTTTAGAGAGGTTAAATCATGTCTGATAATGATAAATTGACTGCTGAAAATAGCGCCTCGCGCTCTAAAGGACAACTTATTGCTATTATAATAGCAGCCGCGGTTGCCATAGCAGGTATTGCTCTTTGGGGATTTCAGCTTGGCGGTGGCATGGTTAATACAAATATGCGTAACCTTGACGCCTGGGGATTGTACCTAATTATGTTCATGCTATTTGTTGGTCTGTCTGCCGGCGGATTGATTATTTCATCTGTTCCTAAGGCTTTGGGTATATCTGGTTTTGGTGGCATTGCCAAGGTGGCTATTTGGGTATCAATAGTCTGTACTGTTCTTGCCGTCGCCTTTGTGGTCGTAGACCTTGGTGGTCCCGCACGCGTCTGGCATCTGTTTGCCTACGCCAATTTGTCGTCACCTCTGATGTGGGACATCATAGTACTTACTATTTACCTGCTAATCTCTATAGTTTATCTTTGGGCTACGCTCAGAGCCGAGAATGGCAAAGGTTCTGCTTCGTCCCTTAGAATTCTGTCTGTAATAGCATTATTTGCCGCCATTATGGTTCATACAGTAACTGCTTGGATTTTTGGGCTACAGAACGCTCATGAGTTTTGGTATACCGCATTGCTAGGTCCTTGGTTTGTCTCTAGCGCTTTGCTTTCGGGATTGGCTTTGGTGCTAGTGGTTGTTGTGGCGCTGCGGAGCTTTGGGTATCTTAAAGTGCAAGCTGACTACATCACAAAGATGGCCCGCCTGCTAGGTATCTTTACCACCGTAGACTTGTACTTCTTTGCCTGCGACCTGCTTACATCCGGCTTTCCTGGAGCTCATGGAGCAGATGTTGTAGCTATGCTCACATCCGGTCCACTTGAAGTGTTCTTTTGGTTTGAGGTTTTAGCCGGTGTGGTAACGATGGTCATTGCCTTTGTGCCCACCTTGCGTCGTGTTTCTTTGATTACATTGGCAGCCGTGCTCTCTATTTTGGGAATCTTTTGCAAGCGCGTTCAGCTTTTGGTGGGTGGTTTTCAGCTTGAGAACCTAAGTTACGCTGCACTGCCAACAGGACCTAGCTTAACGGATGCCGGGCAAAGCCTGGCAGGTTTGGGGGGCTCGTTGGTTTATGTGCCAGCCCCACTAGAGATTGGTATTGTCTTGGGCGTACTAGGTCTAGGCGCGTTTTTACTGCTTATGGGCTTGCGTATGTTGCCACTTAAACCAGCAACTGAGCAGAAGCAATAGGCTTTGGTTTGTTTATCGTAGCGTTAACTATGCAAAGTTTCGGTTTGTCGTAGAGTAAGTTGCTAAAGGTAGTTTTGTGTAGCCTATGGTGGACGGTTTATGGTATAGTAAGTTTTTTTAAGGTAGATTTTTGTTTGCTGATAATAGTTTAAGGTAGATTAGTAGTTTAAGGTAGATTTTATGCGCCTGTCTTGCAGAATGCTTGTTACGATAGTGGTATTTATATTTGTAGGCGCTC
>JAIRQA010000109.1 GCA_031256715.1 Coriobacteriales bacterium
CTGGCTCTGACGAGCAAGAGATGCATATTGGCACGATAGACCTTTCCTATACAGAAAAGTCTTTTCTGGCGGCTCAGTGGTCAGAAACAAATCCTGATTTTCGCCCAGCTGTTTATGCGAAAATGTTTGATGAACTTGCAAAAAAACCAAGCTTTGCAACCAACGTTTAATGTTAGCAAAGCGGCGAATTGGTCAAAGACTTAAGCAAAGCAACAGTACTGGTAAGGCGACAGTACTGGTAAAGCGACAGTACTGTTAGAGCGACTACTAAAGCAAGAGCGGCAATTAGAGCATAGGCCCAAACAAGCGCTTAAACAAGAGCGCACACTGCTACAGGCCAAGGTAGTTTGCGCAAAGGTTTGCCGCATTGGTGCCACTAATGGTTTCTAGTTCTAAGAGGCTTACCATGGTTTCTAATGCATTGGCAAAGTATAGCCCTGGAATTATTTGAAATGGCAGGTGCCTAATACCTGGTGTTAACACTGGGTAGGCACCGCGCCAAACATGTGTCTGTATCTCGTGCACCTTATTAAAGATGTTTGTAAGCTCTTCTTCTGTAAGTGAACGATTAGCGCTAAATATTTTATAAATACGACAGTTATAGTTGGGCGAGATTCCAACGCTGCTTATGTGGTTAAAAGGAGAGTTGGCGCTACTAGCAACGAAGATTGTATTAGGCATAGGAGTGCCGGCAGCTTGTTTAAAGAACTCTGGATTAAGCTCGCCGGCAACCAAGGTAGACTGTACCTCTAAATAAGGATGAATCGGGAGAACAAAGGGTCTGCCATCAAGGTCTATTTGAATATCTGCCAAGGCAAGAGGTGCGGCCAGAATAACAGCATCATATTCTGTAACTATGCCATCGCGGCTAAGGACGCGAAAGTTGTAGGGATGTTTTGATTCAGGCGTACTAAAGATAGTAATCTTATCTACCTTTGTTAAAGTCCGAACATCTACATCGCTTAGCCGCAACACCTTATCATAAAGCGTCCAGTTGCCACCATCTATAACAAAAAGACTGCCATTAGAAAGCCCAGAAAAAAGATTGTTATTTATCAGGCTCTGAAAGAGCATTTTCTTTTTGGGTGCAGCTGCACCTGCCAACTCTGCGTTGCCTTTGGCAAGGCCTGCACCTGCCAAGCCCACCAAAGAGGCAAGAGCATTAATTTCGCGCCCCTGATTATAAGTGCTACGCGCCATAGGCTCAACAATGTCATAAGCCATGCGTTCGTTAATACTGTTGTTTAAAAGATATTGCTCGCAAGAAATACGCGTGGGCTCTAACAAGCCAAGCGCGTCAAAGAGCTCATCCGGAGTTTTAAAAGGGTCGCGTTCGCGCCAAATTAGCTGGTCATATATCTCTTCGTATTGCTTGGCTATTTTGCTTGCAGCGCTTGCAGCGCGCAGGCTACTGGCAATGCCAACATGCTTAACAATGCCACTAGCCATAGATGCCATAGAAGTACGTGCGTTAACCGGAAATCCAGCAGATGTAAAAAAAGCACAACAATCGGTTTTTTCGTTGATTGCAAATGGCGGGGCTCCCTTTTTGCATCCGGTAAATTGCATCATCTCTGAAGTGAGCTTGCCCGAGGAATGAAAAAGCACGCCACCGACTTCTATGTTGCAACCAGCAAAGGTTAAGCCCTGAGCGCGACCTCCAACACGGCTATTACGTTCGTATAATGTTATGCTAGTGTTGTCACGCCCGTCGTTTGCAATAAAGGCGTTGTTTTTTTGGACAAGCCTTTTATAGAGCTGCCATGCGGCGCCTGTTCCTGCGGCTCCGCCACCTATGATGGCAATCTTGTTCACAATCGCTTTCCTTTCTTAAACATAAATTAAACAACAGGGCAGCAATGGTTACGATTCGCGCCCCCCTGCGTCATCCTAAGATTGCCTTGGCGGCAATGCTTAAGGCTCTGGCACTTCGGTCTGGCGAACTAGAATCTTTAAGCTCTCGCTTCGCTCGCCTTTAGATGACATAGGTGGGGCCTAAACGGTAACCAGCAATGCAGACATTTTAAGCCAAGGCCTTATCTTAAAGGCAGCTAAAGGCAGCTAAGGGCAGCTAAAGGCATCTAAAGGCAGCAATGCCTATAAAATGCCTATAAGATTACATGCCGTTGCCGTTTTGGTTTAAACCCACAATAATGGCATGGATCCGTGCAGTTTTACCACGTTAGCATGATAAAACTGTAGTCTCTTTGTTTTTGTGGGTATGTCTATGTGTCCACCCCGTGTATGTCTGCGAGCAGTTTTGCGGTACAATATATAATAAACGAAGAATAACAAAAGAGGTGCCAGCTTTTGTGTCCGCGGCTGTGGGTTACGCAGGCGGCTCTTTTGGATAAACGAACGAGAGAGGGTCGAATGACTCAACTTACAGATTATGCTGCTCAACTGGTGCGGGATGTGGGGTCGCGCCCAGCTGCTTCTGATGGAGAGCAGATGGCAGCAAATATTATTGCCGACCATATGGTAGAAATGGGCTTAGACACCAAGATTGAGGAGTTTAATAGCCCAACTGCCGCCGGTTGGGTGCGAGCAATGTATCTATTGCTTGCAGCATTTGCGGCAGCGATTGTCTTTTTTGCGCCCGCTTTAGCTATTTTGTCGCTTGTGTTGGCAATAATTGCTCTAGCAGCTCTTGTCACAGACTTGTTAAACATTAACCCTCTCTTTGGGATGTTTGGCAAAGGCGCAAGCCAAAATGTTGTTGGGCGCTATGTGCCATCAGGCGAGTATGACCGTCGCCGTAAAGTTATAGTTGTAGCTCACTATGATGCTGGCCGCACTGCGGTACAAGGAAATAGTTTGGTAGTGAGATATGCAGTCTTACTTAGAAAAGTTGCCTGGCTGGCTACATTAGTACTTTTTCTTGCTGTTGTACTAAGTCTTTTGCCTTTGCCCGATATTGTTGCTCAGCTGCCGGGGATTTTGTGCCTTGTTACAGGTGCTATTTGCTTGCTTGCGGCACTGATTACCATACTAGATAATTTCATGCCATATTACGACGGCTCTAATAGCAATGCTTCTGGAGTGGCCGCGCTAATGGGTGTCGCAGAAATGCTTGCTGGCATTCGTGAGACACGAGTGGGTTTTGCAGAGACAAGTGGGTTTGCAGGCGGCGCTAACGCAGCAGAGGCTTTTCCTACATTGGGAACTCGTAGAGGGCAAGGCGCAGATCGCAGGAAGAGCGGCTCTAGGCGCAATACGCGAAGCTCGGACGCGACATCTGTTGTAAGTCTTTCTGGTGCTGGTGGTGCAGGTAAAAGCGGTGATTTTTCTGCGCAAACAAGCTTTGCATCGACGACATCGGGGGGGCTAAGCGGCGCAACAACAGATTTAACTGATGACAATGAAAAAGAAACCTTGGGCATGAGCTTGTCGCATTTAAGCGAAAGTGAGCGCAACTTTGCTCCTGAGCTACGTGTTGGCAAGAACGCAATTCGTCCCCGCAGCGAAAGGCAAACACGCGATGGGCTTGCTGTCGAGGCAACCGAGCCTCAGCTTGCAGGGGATGTCGCTCTATCTAACACAGTGCATTCTAATACAGACCTTTCTAACACAGACCTTTCTAACACAGACCTTTCTAATACAGGCTTTACTAATGCCGCACAAACAAGTTTGGGTCTATCTGGTACCGGCTTTGCCGGTGCCGGTCGTTCTGGCACAGGATCGCTTGGTTTGATAGGCACAGGAACCTCAAGCAGCACAGGCAGCATAAGTAACGCAAGCAGTGTAACCGGCACTGCTGGTTTTGGAGTTTTGTCTGACAATACCGCTAACAATGAAATTGTGGATCCCAATGTTCCAGCCTGGTTTGCTTCTGCCAAGAAAAAGGCAGCCGCCAACGTCGCCAACGCTGCTAACGCCGCCAATTCTGCTAAGGACTCGCAGGGTATAGCTAAGAAGCAGGAAAAGCAGACCTCACGCTCCCAGTTTGCCGATGTTCCCGTTGGAGTAGCCACGGGGATTCCACGAAACTTAACAAAAGAAGGCAGTAAAGACAAGGATGCTATTTTGCGTCGAGCCTTGCAAGATGTGTCTCGTGGCAAAGAAGAAGTTAAAGATGTGGAGAAGATCGAGCATTCCCTGAAGTCAGCTATCTCTAACATTAAGTCTGATGCGCCAAAGTGCGATTCAGAAACGGCGGTCGCTGGTGCTCCTTCTGCTTTTGCGACAGACACGACTTCTGTTTCGTCTGTGTCAGTATCGTTGCCTAGGCCTACATCATTAGCTTCTACGACTGCCGCCCCTGGATTGCAAACTCACGAACCATATCCCACAATTAACGCCGACCTCTCTGGTATCGATCGTCATGCCATAAGTGTTGTGGGTGGGAGCATAGAGAACTCAGGTTATGATGCGATTGTGCCGCCGGTTGAAGTTAACCAAGAACAGGCAGAGCAGCCTGTTTTGTCAGCAGCAGCGAGCGAACAGCAACAGCTGCAACAGCAACAGCTGCGGCTAAAGCAGCAACAGCAACAACAGCAACAGGCTGGTTTAAGTGGACTCAATAGCCACAACAACCACAATGACTTCAACGCACTAAATGGCCTAAACATCACTAACGACATTAACGAACCGCAAGATTTCGATGACTCATTTACAGATAGAACTCTGAACAACACAAGCTACTCTTCGTTTCTTGACGATGACATAGAAACTAACGAAATATATGAAGCCGGCCAAGCCGGTAATGGCTTCAATCAGGAACCATTCGCTTTAGATATTCGGTCAGAAGCACAAGCACTTCTCAACAATGAAAACAAAAATGTTAGCAGAAGCGAACAATTGCGTAATATTCCCGCTATTGTGCCGCTTGAGTCTGGCGTTTTGCCAACTCAGCAGCCTACACTAGAGGATGATTTTGTGCCAGCTACTGACTATTTTAACAACGATGACACATTAACGGGCAAGCTAGGTGGCGCTACCGGCTCGTTTGCTCCATTGGGGGCTACAGGTACTTTTGCTCCAGTGAGCGACGAACTGCTAAGATATCATGATGACTCTGAGGATATTTATTTAGACGACGCCGATGACTCGACGCTTGTTGGTAGCGGGAGTGGCAAAGGCTATGTTATGACTCCGCATATGGCCGAGATGCCAACATCTCGGGCTCGAACGTTTTTTAGTAACATTGGCGATAGGCTTTCTGGTCGCAAAAAGCGCGAAGAGCTTGAGGATTCTCCTTCGTCATGGCTTGGAGTTGGCGATGACTATGACGCTCGCAAAGCCGGGGGCAAGATTGGCAGTTGGAGCAACTTTGGTAACGACGATGTTGGCACCAGTGATGCTTGGCAAGGAGCAAGCGGTGGTGTTGGCACCAGTGATGCTTGGCAAGGAGCAAGCGGTGGCACAGTTGCCAGAGGCGATAGCTTAGATGGCTGGACTAATTATGATACAGACGACGATGATTTTGTCGCAGGCAACAGTGGCTGGAATAATTTTGGCACTAGCGACGATGATTTTGCCGCAGGCAACAGCGGCTGGAATAATTTTGGCACTGGTGATGATAGTTGGGATCGCTATGATGACGACGACGAAGGCTGGAAAGGTGGCGCATATGGCGGCGATTCCTACGAAGACGACATCGCAGCCGTTGCAAGTGCCAGCGAGTCACTTATAGATAAGGAAGTATGGTTGGTTGCAACTGGCTCGCAAGAGGCTGAGGGCTTTGGCATTAGATCGCTTATTGCCAAACACAAAAACGCCATGCGTGGTGCTATTGTGATTAACTTAGACTCGGTAGGTGCAGGCGAACTTTGCTATACGACTTCAGAAGGCGTTTTCCGCTCGCATAAGACCGACCAGCGGCTACAGGGGCTAGCCGCCTCTGCTGCCAATATTTTAGGACTTCATTTAGAAGGGGTTCGCTTTAGCGGCTATTTAAGCGATGCCGGTTGGGCGCTTTCGCAAGGGATTCGGGCAATCTCGCTCATTGGTCTGGATCATGATTTTCCTGCTGTCTGGCGAAACAAGGCCGACAGATTAAGCGTTTTGCAAGAAGAGCAGATTTTGCAAGCCAGCGAGATTGCTTACGAGATGATTAAATCGTCGTAAAGTGATGTGCGAGGAGCACTTCTTAACATAAAAAACACTATTAAGCTAGCGAGGTATTAAGTGGCATTATCTATAGGAATTGTTGGGCTGCCCAATGTGGGTAAGTCTACATTGTTTACCGCTCTTACCAGCAAGGGTGGTCTTGCGGCAAACTATCCATTTGCAACCATAGAACCAAACGTGGGCGTGGTGCCAGTGCCAGACACGCGCTTGCAAGAGCTTGCAAGCATTGTGCATCCCGGGCGCATTGTGCCAGCCACAGTGGAGTTCGTAGACATTGCCGGCTTGGTTAAAGGTGCCAGCGAGGGCGAGGGTCTGGGCAATCAGTTTTTGGCCAACATTCGCGAAACCGATGCCATTGTAGAGGTAGTACGCTACTTTAGCGACAGCAACGTGGTGCATGTAGATGGAGCGGCAGACCCATCGCGCGACGCCGAAACTATAAAGACAGAGCTGATTTTGGCAGACCTTGGCACCATAGAGCGAGCCATTCCGCGTTTGCAAAAAGACGCTAAGCGCGACAAAGAACTTGCTAGCAAGCTAGCATTGGTAGAAAAACTTCAGGATTGGCTAAACGATGGCAACCGAGCGCTAACATTTAAGGCAACAGATGACGAGCGCGCACAGTTTGCCGATCTGCATCTGCTTACCGCTAAGCCTTTGCTTTATGTGGCAAATGTAGACGAAGACATGGCGGCAGCCGAGCTTGCCCCTATAGATGGCGTATCTCCCATACCCATAAGCGCTAAGGTAGAAAGCGAGCTTGCGCAAATGGAGCCGGAAGAAGCCGCGGAGTTTTTGCAGGAGCTGGGCTTAGCCGCAAGTGGCTTACAGCGGCTGGCTCGTGAGGCGTATCGCCTGCTTGGCTTGCAATCGTTTTTTACCGCCGGCGAGATGGAAGTAAAGGCTTGGACGATTCCCGTTGGAGCTAAGGCACCTCAGGCGGCAGGAGTTATTCATACAGATTTTGAGAAGGGCTTCATCAAGGCCGAAACTGCCTCGTTTGCCGACTACATCGAACACGGCGGAGAAGCTGGTTTACGCGCAGCGGGCAAGCTGCGCATAGAAGGCAAGGAGTACGAGGTGCAAGATGGTGATGTCATGCACTTTAGGTTTAATGTGTAGGGGCGACATTTGGTCGCCCGCCTTGACAGCAAGTAAGTTGTGGTTGGTGCCCGTAGGGGCGACCTGCGGTCGCCCGCCTCGGCTGTAAGACGCACGCCACTGAAGTCATGTTCGACCTGCGGTCGCCCGTTTCGACAGCAAGTAAGTTGTGGTTGGCGCCCGTAGGGGCGACCTTTGGTCGCCCGCTTCGACAGTAAGTAAGTTGTGGTTGACACTTGTAGGGGCGACCTGCGGTCGCCCGATTGAGACGAGTAGACTAACAAACCAGCAAGCCGCATGTGCCACAGGCAAAGCAAGTCCCTTCTCAACATTATTATGCATTGTAAGAACAGGAGCAGAAAAGTGAGCAACAATAATCAGCGCGTAATCGTTGTAGATTTTGGCGCACAATACGGTCAGCTTATTGCCAGGCGCGTGCGCGACCTGCATGTTTACAGCGAGCTTGTGCCGCATGACGTTAACGTGCAGGAGCTTCGCGCGAATCCGCCTGCTGCCATTATCTTAAGTGGCGGTCCCGCCAGTGTTTACGCAGAAGACGCCCCCGCGCTGAATCCTGCTTTGTTAGAAATGGGCGTGCCGGTGCTGGGATTTTGCTATGGCATGCAGGCGATGGCTCAGGCTTTAGGCGGCGAAGTTGCCCATACAGATATTGCCGAGTATGGTCCGGCAGAGCTAACGGTACTAGGCAATGCAGTCTTAACTGATGCGGCCCCAAACAGCGCATCCCACACCTCATCTCACCCCACACCCCACACCGCCTCGCTCTTGTTTTGTGAAACTCCAACAACGCAGACCGTTTGGATGAGCCATCGCGATAGCGTAGGTCGTTTGCCAAAGGGTTTTGTGGCTACCGCAAGCACGCCCACAACGCCCATAGCCGCCATGGAGTGCGCGTCGCGCAAACTCTATGCCACGCAGTTTCATCCGGAAGTTCACCATACAAGCTATGGTAATATTATGCTAGCACACTTTTTATTTGACGTTGCTAAGCTTGAGCCAAATTGGACGATGAGCAATATTGCCGATGCCACCATTGCCGCCGTGCGCAAGCAGGTTGGCACAGAGCGCGTGATTTTAGGCTTAAGCGGGGGAGTAGACTCCTCTGTGGTCGCCGCCCTTCTCGCCAAGGCAATTGGTAAGCAGCTAACCTGCGTTTTTGTAAACCATGGACTGCTTCGCAAGGGCGAGCCAGAAGAGGTAGAAGAGATTTTTGCCGGTGCCAATAGCAATTTTGATGTTGATTTTGTGCATGTTCATGCCGAGGAGCAGTTTCTTGCGGGACTGGCGCGCATCAAAGAGCCAGAGCGCAAGCGCCAGATTATTGGTTCTACGTTTTGGAAGGTCTTTTTTCACGAGGCCGAGAAAATCAAACAGCGAACCGGCGAGGAAGTTAAGTATCTGGCTCAGGGAACTATATATCCGGATGTGATAGAAAGCGGCGTCTCGCGCTCAGGTGCGGTAAGCGCTGCCGATGGCTCGGCGGCAACCGGCTCTAAACAGGCGGCAACCATCAAGAGCCATCATAATCTGATTCCGTTTCCTAAGGGGGTGCACTTTGACCTCATAGAGCCGCTGCGCAATCTATTTAAAGACGAGGTGCGTGCGCTGGGAACATCGCTGGGATTGCCAGACTCTTTAGTGCATCGCCAGCCTTTTCCAGGTCCCGGCTTGGCGGTGCGCATCATTGGTGAAGTTACTTTTGAGAAGCTACAGCCTCTTAAAGACGCCGACGCTATCGTGCGCGAAGAAATTGACGCCTACAACGAGACCTTATTTGAGCAGACAGGCGTGCGCGATAGCGAGCGAGCGGTTTGGCAATACTTTGCCGTTTTGCCCGATATTCGCTCTGTGGGCGTAATGGGTGACGAGCGAACATACGAGCGTCCTATCATACTGCGCGCCGTAGAATCACGCGACGCCATGACTGCCGACTGGGCACGTCTGCCGCACGAGCTTTTGGCGCGCATCTCGTCCCGTATCGTTGCGGAAGTTAATGGCATCAACAGGGTGGCATACGATATAACCAGCAAACCGCCAGGGACTATCGAGTGGGAGTAGTTAGCAACGACCTTGTTTGACGATGTTCCAGATCGCGAATATAATAATACAAGATCAAAGGAGGTCGCATATGGAGTTTATGACGGCAAAAGAAGCTGCGAAACAATGGAATATATCTCAGCGACGAGTTGCGATTCTCTGTTGCGAAAACAGGATTGATGGTGCAGAAATGCTTGGTAAAATGTGGATAATTCCCAAAACAGCAACGAAGCCAGACGACGCAAGAAGCTTACGCTTCCAGCCGCTTGATAATATAGCCGCAAAGCCATTTGTTAAGTGGGCAGGAGGCAAGGCTCAAATATTGCAGGAAATTCGCCGCTTATATCCTTTGGGCTTGGGGAAAACAATTACAAAATATGCTGAGCCATTTGTCGGTGGGGGCGCTGTACTTTTTGATATTCTTAGTAAGTATCAACTTGACGAAGTATATATCAGTGATATTAATCAGGAACTGATAACGACATATATGCAAATTCAGAATAACGTTGCCGAATTGATTAGCAAATTAAGCCTAATGGAGCAGAAGTATCTTCTGCTTTCAGACGTTGAACGCAAAGTCTATTATTATGATAAGCGGGAAAGATTTAATGCATTAAAAACCGTTGCTAACGCAGACGCAGAAGTTGCCTCACTGTTTATATTTTTGAATAGAACCTGTTTCAATGGGCTTTACCGCGTTAATGGCAAAGGGGGATTTAATGTACCGATGGGAAGCTATAAAAATCCAACTATTTGTGACAAGAACAATCTGACGTCAGTTTCAGAAAGTTTACGGAATGTAAGAATTGTCTGCGGAGACTATAAGAACTCCTTTGAGTTTATAGATAGAAATACTTTTGCCTATTTTGATCCACCGTATCGTCCTCTCACAAGCACAGCGAGCTTTACATCATATTCCCAAGATGGATTTGATGATGAAAAGCAAATTGAGCTAGCTTGCTTTATAAAAGAGTTAAGCAGTAAGGGCGCATATGTTGTGGCAAGCAATTCCGACCCAAAAAACATCAATGAAAGTGACAATTTTTTCGATAATCTATACACCTCATTATCCATAGCGCGTATTTCTGCAAGCAGGGCGATTAATTCTATTGGAGAAGGTCGTGGGCGAGTGAGCGAGCTATTGATTTCAAATTATAGTGGGGTGAGGGTATGAGAGATTTTAAGGATTATGAAGGTGCAAAATGGGAAGAATACCAAATACGGTAGGCGGTGGAGCCGCAACAAATAGAGCGGGTTTATCTTATGAGGATAAGGTGGATATTGTTCAGTTCATAGACAAACAAAAAGGATATAGTGTTGTACAAATAGGCAACAAAAGCGATTATTATGAAGTTTTTTTAGTGAGTATTACTCCATACTGAACCTGGGTTTTTTCTAGGACACCATCTAGGACATTCTGCCCCGCAGAGTGTCCTAGATCAATGTCCTTGATCGGTGTCGTATTTTCACGCTTCAGGTGAAAAACCCTCTCAGGGATGGTTGTAAACAACAGCTTGATATCGCCTGAGGCCACATCAAATTCTGGCTTCGGTATTCCGTCTTCGACACAGGCGGTCACCATCTTCTCAATGCCTCTTCCCCAGCTCTCGATAAAACCTGCCAGGAAGTAAACGTTAGCAATCAGTGGGTTGTATGGCACTGACTTATGCGGCTTGAAGAGAGTTTCAGTTGTCCAGTTCTCAGGAAGAGAGCCGTCGTTAAACATAAGAACGTGATCGTCGTAAACGCGTATTTGCACAGGCGCGCCTTGCTCGTAGTGTTTGTTGGCGATTGCGTTAAGTATGCTTCGCGCATAGCTGTGCGGGGATAAGGATAGTCCTCAATCCTTCTAATGCCATCATAGCTGATTGCCGCCCAGAGGTACTTTGAATAAATGAGATCGACTGTTTTATCGGGCTGCGCTATCAGTGGCCCAGAAACCATGTCCTGAAAGGCAATGTCGGCATCGTTTTCAAAGTAGGCTACCTTTGTATAAGCTCCTACTACCCATTTCTCTGGATGCGCATGAAATAGCAAGATAGCAGCTATGGTAAGTGCGCCGTTGTCAACAAGGCCAAGCTTGTCAAGCAGAGCCTCGTCGCTGTAACGTAAAAATCCTTCCTCTAGACGCTGCGCTTCTGCAGCGGCCTCCCGGAACAACTGGATGCTTCCCGCGTCCAAGTCCTTAACACTAACGCCGGGCACCGGAGTTGCATCCCATTGCCAACCCCGCTTCATCATTACAAAGCGTTCAAGGTCTGAGCCTGTCAAACGCTGGAGCGTGGCACCGCTGCGGCAGAACAAGACTCCCCTGCAAAGGACTGGTGAGGGATACTTTGGTACTGAAATCTCGATATAAGACAGCTCTCCTTCTTTGCGCAGGTTAACATCCACGACAATGTTCATCGCTGCTTTCACTTATTGGGAATGTCTTCCATCAGCTTCTTTGCGTTTGCGACGCCAATAACCTTACCGCTATCGTCAATGCCGATATAGATAACCCCACCCTGAGCATTTGCATAGCCGCAGATCCAGTCGAGTCATGCGTCTTGCCACGAGGATTTCCACTCTATGTTTTGTTGCTCCTGCAAATGCACTCCTTTGCCAATGTCTTTTCATTATCCCATAAGTCTCAGGAGTGCGCATATTGCATTCCATCAGGGTACATCCAATCTGCAAAACGAGGATGCGGCTCTACGCCATTAGCTGCACTTCTTTGTGCTCTTCTCAAGCGCGTGTGAGCTGTGCGTTTAGCGCAGACCGATAGTGTCTCCAAAGCAGCAGAATCATGCTCCCCAATCAATAGATTCATGTTTCCGAGCGATGAGGATACTCGGAGTGCTTATGTCCACAAAACGGCACACCTTTTGGTTTAGGCTGAGGGGAAATTCGTCGTAAACAGATTGAGAGCTTCCCCTCAGCGCACCTAAGTTCTCTTTAAACTAACAATACAACAACAGCCTATGCTATGGGCAATCATCTGATATATTATGACGCAGTGCAGGGCAAAATGCACCAA
>JAIRQA010000122.1 GCA_031256715.1 Coriobacteriales bacterium
CAGCTGATTGATCTTACAGATTACCCGGAGTCTATGAATGGCGAATATCTAGCCGATGCTTGGGCAGAGGCATATTATCAAAATCCATTGATTATGGGGATTTCTGATGCTCGGATAGCAAAAGATGGCAAGTCGCTACTTTTGTTCTATGAAGATGATGAAGCAACCCGGGAGAGTAAAAAGGCTCAAATTAGCGCTAAGGTTACAGAGGTAGTAGCAGAAATCATTGACGATGACATGTCTTTGCGCGAACGTGAATACGCTATCAATGATTATCTCTGCGCTACAGCGGCATACGACGACGCGGCGCTAGAAAATGCCGCTCTTTACAATTACGAGAGCGTGGATGCTAAGTTTAATGATTCATTTACCGCCTATGGAGTGCTAATAAATAATGTTGGTGTTTGCAGCAGCTATGCGGCGGCATTTAAACTTTTGGCGGATGCTTCTGGCTTAGAATGCGTAGTGGTAACAGGTACTCTTGATGGCACTCTTGCCCATGCCTGGAACCGTGTGGCGCTAGAAAATAATCAATGGGCAACTGTTGATAGCACCAATAACGATACTGAAATCATGGTCAACGCTCTGCTTAACGCGCCAGACTATGCCATCGCTACCACACTAGTGGAAGATTATAGCTGGATAATGGATGACGTTAAAGCAAACTACAGCAATAGCAGTGACGCGGATGAGTTTTATCATGTTCAAGGTCTATTCTTTGATAAGGATACCGTTACCGCCAGAATCATTGAGCAACTCAACGCGGGCGAGATTGCCGTAGTGCGTACCGACTACATGCTTACAGATCTGCAATTTTATGATATCGCGATGGAGCTGATAGAAGCAACCGGCAATGAAAACCTCGGCGGAGGCTATTGGATGGGAGTAATCGTTGTTGCCAACGACCCATCACTGTTGGTCTAATAATTTATGGCAGCGAGTAGGAGCGAAATAGAAACCGGTTAGGTATACAATTCGCCTTTCACGTATCAATGAAAGTTCGCTCTGATTCGCCCTATTTTGCTCAAGAAATGAAAACTGGTAGATGCGATTGTTGCATCTACCAGTTGTTTTGTTGGTCGCGGGGACCGGATTTGAACCGATGACCTTCGGGTTATGAGCCCGACGAGCTACCAGACTGCTCCACCCCGCAATTTGGGTGAACAAGTATATTATCCTACAATTGCTTTGCTGACAAGACACATTTTGCCCGTGAGTCAAAAGAGGTCTGTAAGCGGTCAGTGTCGCAAAAGCGCTCTATTTAAGTAAACATGAACTAACTTCTTTAAAGCTACTCTTAAAGCTACTCTTAAAGTTACTCTTAAAGTTACTCTTTGCGGGCTTTTTCAGAGTACTTTTACTTTAGAACGCTCTTGTTTTAAAGAACTAAATAGTCACTATTTCTTTGCGGGCTCTTCCTGAGTACTCTTAAAAAGTTCACCTACAGTGCCAACGATATTGCCTAAGCCCTGCATCTCTAGCGGCATAAATATCTTTGTGGCATTGCCATTAGCGACATAGCGCAACGCGTCTATGTAGCGAAACGCTAAAAGGTCATCTGTGGGATTACCATCATGAATAGCAGCAAAGACGCTACGAATTCCTTGTGCTTCACCCTCGGCAATGAGAATCTTTTGCTGACGCTCGGCGTCAGCGATTTCTTTGATGGCGGTTGCCCTACCTTCGGCCTCAAGGATGGCGCTTTGTTTGGTACCTTCGGCGCGGGTAATGGCCGCTGTTCTGTCTCCCTCGGCCTCTAAAATCATGGCGCGGCGGTCGCGTTCCGCTTTCATTTGACGGTGCATCGCCTGAGTGACGTCGGCAGGTGGCTCTATGCGTTGTAGTTCAACACGCACTACACGCACACCCCATTTGTCTGTAGCTGTGTCTAGGATGTCTCGTAAAGTGACATTAATGCGCTCACGCGATGTTAGCGATTCATCTAATTGCATTTCGCCGACGACATTACGCAAGTTTGTTTGCGCTAACTTTGTGGCAGCTAGATAGAAGTTCGTGACATTATAAATGAGCTTAAATGGGTCTGTGGCCTCATAATAAACCACAGCGTCTACAGTTACCGCAACATTATCTTTGGTGATGACCTCTTGCGGGGGTACGTCAACAACATTTTCACGCATGTCAACTTTATTAACGCTATCCAAAAAGGGAATCAGCAAATGTAACCCAGGCTCCCAAGTGCGCAAATATTTACCCAAACGCTCAACTACGCCACGCTCGTGCGGACGGATGATGCGTATTGCGCGCACAGCAAAGACCAACAACACAATGATAATGATAATTCCAAAAAAGCTAATTGGTCCTAATGCCATCATTAAAGTGTCCATAAATTTCTTTCTCCTTTTCTTTTTGCCTACATTAGTTTTGCCTACATTAGTTTTACATCAGTAGTTTTGCTCGTCTTAGACTTACTAACATCAGTTTAACTTACATAAGCCAAATACAATCCTGTTAAGGAATTAAAAAGCCAACATTTTAAATATAGTATTTGTGCAGTTATGAGCTAATGTCGCGGAGTGCTTGTCTTTTCTCGACATTATTTGCAGTTAAAACGACTGGCAGATTAAAGCGCATGAAGTTAATATCAAGCTAGGTTTTTTAACATAACCAGATTGTTAATACACTAGCTTACTTGGCAAATTGTCTGACAACTAGGTGCACACCGTCAACTTTTAGTACTTCAATAGCGGTTCCTATTGGCAAAAGCTCGTCTGTCTCGCAAACTGCGCTCCAAGTATCATGGTCTACAGAAACGCGAAATTCGCCAGTATCAGTTCTGTTTCCAACAACTTGACCTTGCTTGCCAATTAGTCTATCGACGCCGGCAACAGCATTGTCGTTTGTGTCGCTTTTGCTAATGCGCTGAGCAAATGGACGTATTGTTGCTAGTGCTAGCACCGATACCAGAACGAAAACGGCAAGCTGTATTAGTGTATCTGCACCAAATACGCTGGCAATTGCCGCTCCAGCAGCGCCAACTGCAAATGGCAACATGAAAAAAGATACCGTTAGCATCTCGCCTATGCATAGCGCAGCAGCTAAGACAACCCAAATCAAAAACCAAAGCAATGTTTCCATAAAATGACCTCCTTTCACGTAACTGTCATACACCCCGACAGCCGCTCAGTTGCAGCCGCTTAGCAGTAATGGCTCAGCCGCTGCCGCTCAGTGCCGCTCAGTTGCAGCCGTTTGACCTAATGGATAAATCTATTTCCATTATAAGATATAATCAGTGCTCTTGCTTTTGTAAAATTATATTTCATGATTTTGGAGAAAACCATGCGTAGCACCATAGAATCTATTATCGCTCAGGCCATGCAACATGCTGCAGAGGCGGGGGAGTTAAATCTTAGTGTTGCTCCCGACAAACTCGTCGCCGATGCCGTTGAGCGCCCGCGCGACCCTAGCCATGGCGATTGGGCTAGCACAATAGCATTAAAGCTTGCTAGGGAGCTAAAAACAAATCCGCGTGAGCTGGCGACAACCATTGCGGCACATATTGCCAAGCACTCAGACATCGACACTGTAGAAGTTGCGGGCGCTGGGTTTATTAACATACGTCTTGCCGCGTCTGCGCTACACAATGTGATTCGTGAGGCAAACGAACAGGGAGAAAACTTTGCAAGAAGTGACGTGGGTAAAGGACGCACCATAAATGTAGAGTTCATTTCTGCCAACCCCACAGGTCCCATGCACGTTGGGCATGGTCGCTGGGCGGCATTGGGAAACGCGCTTTGCAATCTGCTTGAGCACGCTGGTTGGCAGGTCACGCGCGAGTTTTACATTAACGATGCCGGCACACAGATGGAAAAGTTTGGTCATTCTATTGTGCTTCGTTACCTAGAGCTGTTGGGCGAGGACATCACCATGCCAGATGACTGCTATGGTGGTACTTACATCATAGACATTGCTCGCCACATTCTTAAAGAAGATGGTGAGAAGTGGCGGACGTTTGCCAACTATCAGGCAGAACTGGGCGAATGCGGCGACGCGGATGCTTGTGCGATGGCAGACTGGGATATAGAGTCGCGCCGTGAGGAGTATTTTCGTGAGCGCGGCTATCAGTTGATGCTTGCGCACATGCAGGATGTTTGCGAGCGAGTTGGTGTGCGTTTTGATGTTTGGTTTAGTGAGCGCAGTCTTTATAGACGCAGTAGAGTCGGCGAGCTAGATGGTGAGCTAAGTGCGTTTAAAAGCAAACTTGACGATAAGCGCGATGCAGCTTGTGGCGAGCTAGATGGTGTGCTAGATGGCGTGCTTGGTAGTGAGCTTAGGTGCGAGCTTGATGGCGGACGAAGCGGCGAGCTTGATGGCGGGCGAAGCGTCGAGACTGCCGCCGAGCAAGCCAAAAGCCCAATTCAGGCAATTACAGCAGAGAGCGAAAGTCCAATTCAGGCAATGCTTTCTTGCCTGCAGCAGGGCGGTTATCTTTATGAGCAAGACGGTGCCACCTGGTTTCGCAGCACTTTATTTGGTGACGATAAAGATAGGGTACTCATTAAGGCAGACGGCAGTTTTACCTATTTCGCACCTGACATCGCTTATCACCGTGATAAGTTTGAGCGTACTTGTATTGACGCAAAAGACCTGAGCGATAGCAAAGACCCGAGTGCCGCAAGTGTGGCTCAGGGCACATCAGGCTATACAGGCAGACAAACCGGTGGCAGCGAGTTTCTTATTGACATCTGGGGTGCGGATCACCATGGTTATATTCCGCGCATGCAGGCGGCAATGACAGCCCTTGGACACGAGGGCAAGCTTACTATTGTGCTTGGGCAGCTAGTTAATCTCTATCGCAATGGCGAGGTTGTGCGCATGAGCAAGCGTACTGGCGAGATGGTAACATTTGAGGAGCTAATAGAAGAGGTTGGCGCAGATGCCACTAAATATCTGATGCTGTCGCGCTCTACCGACCAGCCCATAGACTTCGATATTGAGCTTGCTAAAAAACAAGACGCCAGCAATCCAGTTTACTATGTGCAATACGCTCACGCTCGCATTTGTTCGCTGATGCACAAAGCGGCTGATGCCGGACTAAGTTGTGCTTTAACAGCTGCGACTGCAGAAGCCGCAGGCGCTTCACAGGCCGCGATAGATCCTCAAGCCGCAGGAACTTCACAGGCCGCGACTGCAGAAGCCGCAGGCGCTTTGCAAGACGCGAATTCCCCTGACCTCTCTGGGCTTGTGGCAGCAGCAGAGCTAGATCTGGCAAGGGAAATTGCTCGCTTCCCAGAAGTTGTAGAAGCTGCCGCGCGAGACCTGGCTCCATTTCGTCTAACGCACTATGCTCAAGAGCTGGCAACGGCCTTTCATTCTTTCTACACTCAGTGCCCTGTGCTTTCTATAGCAAGCGATGAGCCTGTGCTTGCATGTGCAAGGCTTTACCTTGCCAGTGCCACACGCAGTGTGCTTGCCCTTGCTTTAAGCTTGCTAGGTGTTTTAGCGCCTAAAAAAATGTAGCTGGGGTAAAGATGCTGAAGGATTTTCTCAACAAAATAATTTGTGGCGACGCCACTGATGTTATGCGCGAGTTGCCAGACGGCAGTATAGATTTATGCGTGACATCGCCACCATACAACTTGAAGAACTCTACAGGAAATGGCATGAAAGATGGCCGTGGTGGAAAATGGGAAAATGCTGCTCTTGTAAAGGGTTATAGTCATCATAACGATAATATGCCGCACGAGGAATATGTTAAGTGGCAACGTGAATGCCTAACAGAGATGATGCGTCTAATTGGTGACGATGGTGCGATATTTTATAATCACAAATGGCGCGTTCAGGCGGGGTTACTTCAAGACAGATCTGATATCGTTGGTGGTTTTCCTGTTAGACAGATAATAATTTGGAAGCGAGCTGGTGGTCTAAATTTTAATCCTGGCTATTTTTTGCCAACGTATGAGGTCATCTATCTTATTGCCAAGAAAGATTTTAAGCTTGCGCCAAAAGCTAACGCTTGTGGTGATGTCTGGGAATTTGTGCAGGAGATGAAAAACGGACATCCTGCGCCATTCCCCGTTGCGCTTATCGACAGAATAATAACTTCCACTACCGCTCAGGTAATATTAGATCCATTTATGGGTTCAGGGACAACTGCTGTATCGGCAGTAAAGAATGGGCGCGATTACATAGGTATCGAAATTTCGCCCGAATATTGTAAATTAGCAGAAGATCGTATAGCTGCCGAGCAGAATCAGATTAGGATGGCAATATGAGCGACACTTCTGTACAAGTTTTTACAAAACCGGAGCTGATTCAGAAGTTTCATGAGATTGAGAGCTTAGGATGGGTTGAGTGTAGGCACCAGGGAAGCAACGCCGATATTGGCAGCACTCTTGAAAGCTTATTGGGAATTGAAGAAAACAATCTACCCATACCAAACGCATCTGAATGGGAGTTAAAAACGCAAAGAGTTGGTACGGTTTCATTGGTCACCTTGTTTCATTGTGAGCCATCGCCAACAGCGCTAAAATTTGTTGTTAATATGTTGCTGCCGCAATACGGTTGGCAACATAAATCAGCTGGCGTGCGATATCCGGAAACCGAAATGAGTTTTCGCCAAACAATTAGTGCCAAAAAAAGAAGCGACAGGGGATTTACTGTTGTAGTTAATCGTAAGGAAAAAAAGGTACAGATTTCATTTGATGCTAAATCTGTTGAAAAAAGACACGCAGAATGGCTAAATTCAGTGGAAGAGCGAGTTGGTCTTGCAGATTTGCAGCCGCAGCCTTATTGGGGGTTTAGGGATTTAGAGCATAAGGTTGGTATAAAACTAAAGGATATGTTTTTCGTGCTAGCAGAAACCAAGCGTTTGAATGGTAAAGATTATTGCCATTATTATAATGTTCTAATGCTTAGGGATTTTAGCTTCAAGGCGTTTTTACGAGCTATAGAGGATGGCAATGTATTAATAGACTTTGATTCGCGAACTGGTCATAATCATGGTACAAAATTTAGACTCAGACAAAATTGTTTTACTAACTTGTATTCTACAGTAGAAACTGTTTTACATAATCCAAGGCTGTTGCAAGATTAGGTATTTACATGAGTTAGAATTAGACGCAAGCAGCGAAGCTACGTGTATTGGTTAGACTATTACTAAGAATTAGAGAGGGAGAGTATTTAAATGGCACATTTAGCGCACGACCCAAACAAGCAACCAGACAATCTGCGCACCATGCAGTTGGCAAGTGTCTTGCCCATGACAGCTTCTGTTGTTGATGGCAGTTTGTATATTGCAGGCGTTAATGCTAGCATGCTAGCAAGCGAGTATGGAACCGCACTTTATGTTTATGACGAGGAGCATATTCGCACACAGTTAAGCTCCTACATAAAAGAATTGCGTTCACGTCTAGGCAACGCCGATGTTGCCTATGCCGGCAAGGCATTTACTTGTAAGGCAATGGCACGTCTGGTGGCAGAAGAGGGCGGTTGGTTAGATGTTAGCTCTGGTGGAGAGCTTGCCATAGCTCTAGCGGCAGGTTTTCCTGCGCAGCATGTAGTTGTTCATGGTAACAACAAAACAGTTCGCGAACTTACAGAAGCTATAAAGGCAGGGGTTGGGCGTATTGTTGTAGATTGCCACGAGGAGCTTGAGCGCACAGACGCAATCGCCGCAAAAATTGGTGTAAGTCAGCCAGTGCTGCTGCGCGTTAAGCCTGGTGTTGTGGCTGACACCCACGAGTTTATTCGAACTGGTGCCGAGGATAGCAAATTTGGTTTTGGCCTTGCGGATGGTTCGGCAACTGCAGCTGTTAAGCAAGCCATGAAGTTGTCTAACGTTCAACTTAAGGGTTTGCATGTACATATTGGCTCACAAATATTTGCCCTGGATTCTTTTGTTGAGACTATCTTTGTGATGACTGCCTATTTAGCTGAGCTTCGGGATAACCTGGGCTTTATGGCAGAGGATTTAGATTTGGGCGGTGGCTTGGGCATTGCCTATTTGGCGGCAGACGCTCCAACGCCTATAGTCGCTTTTGCGCAGACAATTAGTGATGCTATCATTAAATCATGCGAGCAAAATAGCTTAACAGTACCGCGTATCATTGTAGAGCCTGGTCGCTCTATTGTGGCAAATGCCGGCGTGACGCTTTACACCATTGGTGCCATTAAAGAACTTAGAGACATTCGCACTTATGTAGCCATAGACGGCGGTATGACAGATAATATTCGTACGGCTCTTTACGATGCAAGCTATGAGTCTGTGATTGCTAATCGCGCTAACGAACCCCGCGACACCATAGTTACTTTAGCTGGCAAGCATTGCGAGAGTGGTGACGTGGTGGCGATAGATGCCTCTTTGCAAAGACCCCAAGTAGGGGATATAGTTTGCATGTTTGCAACCGGTGCCTATTGTCAGTCTATGGCAAACAATTACAATCGCCAAGTGCGCCCAGGCGTTGTTTTTGTGCGTGATGGTAAGGTGCGTGAAGTTATCAGGCGCGAGAGCTATGAGGATCTTTTGGCAACGGATGTTGGTTGAGGTTAAAGCTGGTATGTGGCCACAATAAGTAAAAAGCACATAGAAACTAGTACAGAAGCGTACCTCGCGTTCTCTTTTGCTTCGCACGCACATTTCACTTAACATGCAACTGTGACCTAAGCAATATAAGCAAGACTTAGACTAAGTAGCCTAACTCACAGTCGTTTGCCTGCTGTAGTGTAGATGGCAGATTCGCTGCGTCGTCCGATGGCGACAATTTGAATTATCTGAATGCCAGTCTTTGACGGTCTAAATACAATACGTAAGCCCAACCTATTGTTTTTAAGCTTATTGCAACCCGCTAGTTCGCCATGCAATGGAGTGCCTGCCTGCATTCCTCGCTGTTGCTAATGTCAACCGTCCTTAGTGCGGCATCACCGCGAACTTCTACATCGGTAAAGACGCAGGACTCGGCGTCTGCAATGGCAATTCTTTTGGCGACCACGGTATCTAGCAGCTGATCTTCAAGCTGTTCGATCCTTGCCGCCATACTCTCATACTGTTCACGGGTTAGCATAACACCCGACACTTTGCCATGGCTGAAAGCGTAAACCGCGTTGCCTTCGCGCTTGGCAAGTTCAAAGACAGCGGACGGAGATCGCTTGATATCACTTATAGAAGCAGTTGGCACTTGTAGTGTCAATAAGGTACTCAATAAAGTCTCCTTTCAGTTTTTTTAAAGTCTAACAAAAGTAAAGGTAAAAGTCTACAAGAGATTTGTACAAAAGAGCATCACCATGACAACCTCACAATGACAACGCGTTAAGATTACACGCTAAAATAACAAGCTAAGATAGCACGCTGTAGTTACTGTTTTGTCCTAAAAACGGCAAAGCGAATAAGGTATCATAATACAAAGCCTCCTTTATGCGCGTCGTACTTTAATGCAAGTTAAGATTAATAGTTGCCGAGGAAAGTGGTCTATTTCGGTTCAGCATGTCTTCTTGCCTTAAGCAGTTGGCAGGTGAAACTAGAGGTAATCTAAAGAAACGGTCTACTCCGGCTCAAGCAACAAGTAAGGTCAATTAGATGAGAGAAACAATACGGCAGCTTTGCAATAGCCACTCCCAAGGAGTTCTTGCCTGCATCGTGTTGTGTTCAATGGGTCTTTGGATGAATTTGGTCGGCTATTCTTCAGCTTTCTTAATCTTAGAAGCAAATGACGCGGCATTTGTTGATGCGACGATGATTCGCTCTACCTTATATATAGAATGTGTGGCATGCGGGCTAGTTGTTGCTGCTTTAGGCAATCGCGTTTTGATACTTTACAAGCGATTTGCAGCAAACAGGCAACAGCAAAACAAGCGAAGCGACTCCTTGCGGGGTCGTTTTGCTTGTTGAGCATGATGTAAAGTAAAAGCCCAATTGAATGCTATACTATTTGTTGTACGGTTTATTTGTTGCAAAGATAAACGTCAGCTTTACCGCAGCATACGTGCTTATGAAAAAGGCACACATCCTCAAAAAAAATATTTATAAGCATATAGATTTTTTCTAAAAGAAGGAGAACAAATGGAATCAATGACAGGTATCAAGCCCGTGCGCGTTGGGCTTATAGGATTAGGAACCGTAGGTTCAGGAGTGGTTAAAATACTGCAGGAGCACCATGACGACTTTCTGCGCGACCAAGGTGTAGACATCCAGCTTATTGCAGTTGCCTCTACAGATCCTGCGCAGGCAGAAGCGTTGGGAGTAAAAGAGATTTTCTCGACAGATGGCTTTAAAGTTATAGCTAACCCGGATGTAGACATCGTTATAGAACTTGTGGGCGGAACCGGCATTGCACTGAAGTTTATTCAGGCTGCGCTAGATGCCAACAAGCGCGTGGTCACGGCCAATAAGGCTGTCATGGCTACCAGCGGACATGAGCTTTTAGCTGTTGCGGGAAGTAAAGGTCTAGAGCTTGCCTTTGAAGCCAGTGTAGGTGGTGGCATTCCTATCATAGGAGCGCTGCGTAACTCGCTTATTGGTAACCGTATAGAAAGCGTGATGGGCATTGTTAATGGTACCACCAACTACATGCTAATGCGCATTTTAGATGGACTTTCTTATGACGACGCCCTTAAAGAGGCGCAGGAGCTAGGTTATGCCGAGGCAGATCCAACGGCTGACGTTGAGGGTCACGACGCTGCTGCTAAAAACGCCATTCTTACCACATTGGCTTTTAACACCGAAGTCGTGTTAGAACAAGTTTACACAGAAGGCATCACTAAGATTACTCCCACAGATTTAGCCATTGCCAGCCAGTTGGGTTATGTTGTTAAGCTGCTTGCCATTGCTAATCGTACGCCTGAAGGAATTCAGATGCGCACGCATCCGGCGATGATATCCAAGTCACACGCACTTGCTAATGTAAATGGAGTGATGAACGCTATCTTTGTAGTTGGTGATGCCGTTGGCGAGACCATGTTTTATGGTGCGGGCGCTGGTTCAGGTCCTGCAGCTAGCGCTGTTGTTGGCGATCTTATTGAAGTTGCACAGCGGTTGACCTATGGCAATTTGCGCCCATACATTCGTTTTGGCACCGAACAATTACCACTTGTTGCCATAGAAGATATTGCTACACGCTATTACCTGCGACTTACTGTTCCTGACCGCGTTGGCATAGTTGCGGCGACAGCTGCAGCCTTTGCCGACCACGGCGTTTCTATTTCGCGCATGCAGCAGGCCGATACCGCTTTTGGCACAGAGGTTGCTGAGCTTATTTACATGACACATCCAGCTCGCGAGGGCGATTTGCAGGCAGTGCTTGCCCAGATAAAAAATGCTAGCTTGCTAGTAAGCGAGCCTGTTATTATACGTGTTGAAGACTAAGCGGACATCGTAGGGAAAGCCATGGCATTTGTTAAAGGCAGCGATGAACATCCGCAAGGCAACTGATGGTGTTGTTCCCAACCTGCGCGTGTTTTCTCTGAATCTGTATTCGGCTTCTTTGTTGACTCTAGTCGCAAATTGAATTGTGTTCATTTTTGTCGTCTGCTGAAACACGTTTGTGTTCACTAATCCATTTTGTCTTATAGTCATTCAGACTTAGATCGTTCGCGCCGCCAGAGTAGTCTGGGTCTTCGTTCTGAATGGGGTCGTCCTCCCACATGCAGATTGCGCAAATGTCATAAATTTCATCTGCCTTAAGTGTCATATAGCCGCAGACAGGGCATGGCTTCATATTATTGGGTTTCATACTTCTCCCTCTGTCTTGTCCAGTAACCTACGCCATCGGTCGGAAAAAAATAAGTTGTAATCTCACCGCTTGACTTGTGTAGCAAAAACTCATTTGTTTCTGTGTTATACATAAATGTGTTGCCCGCTTTAGTTGTAAATTTCTTGACTAAACTGTTTTCTTCTGAGTCACGAAATTTTATTGCTCGTAAGCCGTACTCTTCTTTCGTAATATCACCAAACTCATGACCGTGTTTCCTGAACTTGCGGTTTAGCTGAGTGTCGGTGAACCCATGTCTTAACCTGTTGCCGTCACATCCTGCAGCGCATCCGCGGCCACCCATTAGGAATCTGCTCTCTGGCTGCCATGCTTGTAGGGTATCGTAACAATGTCTGCGAAGTTTGTCATTCCTTCAAACAGGGCACCATAGTTAATGACTGTGCGAGGTTTTATTATTTCGCACATCATCTTAAAGCCGTGCATGAATTGATTAATGCTGCTGTGCGTACCGAGCGTAGAAATTGCGACAATGCAGCCGCGTTCGATGCCATCAAAACAAAACCTGTAACTGCGCTTGTCACCCCAAGAGATCGTAGGGATGACCGCAATGGCATTAAACTGCCAATACGATGCGCACCAGCGATTGCGGAACACATTAAACATCTGCAGAGGGATTGGCATGTCAGGATAAACGCTGAAGTCGGGGGAGAGTACATGAGCGTACTGCGAGAGCCTTGCTAACTCACGTTCGGGTATGTTCCAAACCTCGTCAAACTTGTGGTCATCAAGGAAGAAGTGAACGGTTTTGCTTTTGTTCGCGTCCGAGTCGTTGCTTCTGATGTTGTTAAATCCTATCAGCGCAATGTCTTCGAGGTCAATATTTTGCGCATAGACAAACGGCATGTCATGCTCGCCAACCATGTACTGCATGTTTCTAAGGAAGTGAACGTCATTTCTGATGTTGTGGCTCTTCATAAACTCATTGTAGCAGATTCAGGAGATGTGCCAATGCTGCCGCGAAGTCACATTATTTAATTTGCGGAGAGCATACAAAGATTAAGTGGTAGAATTTGCTGCATCACAGTGAGTGAGGGGCAAGTCTCTCCCCGCATGCCCACACTGCCCACAGCGCGCCGCCCTGCATTAAACGCACTTCACCACAAACTGCTATAATCACCTAATTATGAAACGGCTTCCATTAGGCATACAAACATATCAGCAGCTGGCGGAAGAGAACTATCTCTATGTGGATAAGACCGCAGACGTCCACCAGATGCTTACGACCGCAGGCAAGGTCGTCTTTCTCTCGCGGCCACGCCGCTTTGGCAAGTCACTGCTTTGCTCTACACTGGCCTCTGTCTTTGAGGGCAGGCGCGATTTGTTCACCGGACTTGCGATTGATGCCTTGGAGTGGTCATGGATAGAGCATCCGGTAATCAGAATAGACTTTAACGCCGAGAACTACAAAAACGGCGTCAGTGCGCTGCGTACAGCCATAAAGACCTCGTTAGACTCCGTGTCAAAGAAGTATAAGGTTAAGCTATCCGGCGAAAGCTCTGCCGCCAAACTCTCCGGTCTCATCGAGGATCTTCATGCTAAATACGGGCAAAAGTCCGTCGTCATCATAGACGAATACGACAAGCCTTTACTTAACACCATAGATGAGCCGGATATTCACCTTAAGCTGCGCGACGAGCTAAAAGGCTTCTTTGGGGTCTTGAAGTCAGCAGACGCCCACCTGCGTTTTGCCTTTATCACCGGCGTGACGCGATTTTCTAAAGTGAGCATCTTCTCAGATTTAAACCAGCTGGATGATGTCTCCTTAGACCCCAGATACGCCGCCATTTGCGGCATCACCCAAGACGAGCTGGAGCGCGACTTTGCAGACGGCATTAAGAAGTTTACGGCTGTTAACGGCCTTGATGTGCAAGGCTACACAGACAAGCTCCGCGCATTATACAACGGCTACCGCTTCACCGAGGCAGATGTGAAGGTCTACAACCCCTTCGGCCTCATTAACCACTTTATGAAAAATGGCAAATTCAGTCCTTGGTGGTTTGAGAGCGGCACTCCCACCTTCCTTTACAAGCTAATGCGCGAGCGCGATTTTACGATAACAGACCTTGAGGGTGCAGAGGTGCAGCTTAGGGAGTTTACCAACTTTGACATAGAGGGCATGCAGCTTTTGCCTTTGCTCTACCAGTCAGGCTATCTCACCATCAAAGACTACGATGATCTAGACGAGGCGTTCACGTTGGGATTTCCCAACGAGGAAGTGTCATCGGCATTTTCTTCGCAGCTGCTAATCTTTTTGTTCCCTGAAAACGGTAGCACGTTTTGCTTGAAGCTGCCGAGCCTGCTAAACAAAGGCAAGCCAGACGATGCAATGCGCCTGCTCCAGGAGTTTTTGGCCGCAATACCCTATGACGCGCATGAAGACACAGAGCGCTACTATCACAGCATGTTCGACCTCATCTTTCGCATCTTTGGTATGAAGACCCGCTCCGAGGTGCGTATCGCGGCAGGACGCATAGACACTTTAGTAGAGACTCGCAACAACGTCTACTGCTTCGAGTTCAAGTACAACGGCGCGGGGCATGAAGCCAAGCGACACACAGCAGCAGAAGCCTTGGCTCAGATTGACTCCAAAGACTACCTCACCCCCTGGCGCGGAAGCGGCAAGCAGCTCTACAAGATAGGCGCAGTTTTCAGTGCGGAGAAGCGCAACGTCAGCGAATGGGAGATAAGCCCTGTGTGACGCGGTGTGACACGGTGACGTACGATGTGTCACACTGGAGCTTGGCGTGGTCTTGGGTGTTGTCGCCCTAGGAGTCGCGCTGTTGCTCATTGGCTTGCGCTTGTTGCCTTTGCGTGGTGAGGGTGCGGGTGCCGGCTCGGGATCGGCTCGCTAACAGGTTCGGTTGCACGTGCAGTTACAGATGCGCACGCGTTCGCTTGCACAGACAGGTGCAGACCCAAGAATTTAGTTCAGGCGAGTAATACATGAAAGCTGCAGACGCGTGACAGGAAGTGGCAAGCGCGTACTTATCAACATAATATGAACTTTAGCAGGTGCGTC
>JAIRQA010000135.1 GCA_031256715.1 Coriobacteriales bacterium
CGCTTAAGTAAGGTAAGTTTTATAGAGAAAACTTAATATTGTAAATACGCCAGTACAAGCAGCGAAGTATGTACTATCATAAGCTATTGTGCAAAAAGGTAAGTTTGATATAACCTAAACCCGTAATTTATCAAATGCAGCTGCTATCAGCCTTCTGAATCGCTATTGTGAAAAACCCAAGACCGGGGTTTTTCACATCGCTGAAGGCCGATAAAACGCGGCGCTGAGCTTCACCCTGCGGGCTCAGCGCCGCTTTGATGCGCTAAATAATGTATGATTATACAGCGCGAATTTCACGTGCATTTTTAGTTGATGTACTACGGCTCGACCTGCTCGGCCTGTTCGACCTGTTCGACCTGCTCGACCTGCTCGACACACATTACATCGATGTACATTGCACGATATGCATCACGAAAAATGCAGTGAAACTAACCTGGCAAAACCTGACATACGAAACCTGACGTGCATCACGAAAAGTGTTGTTAGCTGCCCGCAAAATTAACTTCCTTAACCTAGCTTAATTATCTCGCTTAATTATTTCATCATCAGATTAACTGCTTGCTTAACCAAATATCAATAACATATAAATAGATTATGGGTAAAATAGATAATGAATAAAACACTTGCGTCCTAAAACCCGTTAAGAAAACGAGGGAGTTTCATATGTGGAGATGCCCAAAATGCAATCGAGAATTTAACAATATGCCACCGCATCACTTTTGCGACAATGGCGCAACAATTATCCATGAGTATATAGTTGGTCAGTCTAAAGACGTGCAGCCGCGCTTGCTTGAAGTATACTCTGCAATAAAAGTTGCGCTTCCAGACGCAACGGAAAAAATTAGCTATCGCATGCCAACCTTTTGGCAAGGCAGAAACATCATTCACTTTGCTGCTTTTGCCAATTGGATAGGCTTATTCCCGGGTGGCGAAGCAACTACTGTATTTGCTAATAAGCTAGTAGGCTATCATACTACTAAAGGCGGTATAAGGCTCTTGCATAAGGAACCTCTCCCAATTACGCTAATAACAGAAATTGCTGCCTGGTGCGGCGCACGCAATATAACAGCATAACTTTTATTTTCTTTCATACTTTAAGTACTAGACGTTTATCTATCAACCTATAATTCTTAATTGGCGCATTGTAATAAATTAAGCACATCATAGTGATACGACAGCGTTTTTTGCTTTATGCTTGTACTTATATATCCACAAACCTATATAGCCGTGCGACCACACATCCGCATGCCTATAACCATGCACCGCCGCTCAGCTTAGTTAGAGTTTTAGTTTTGGCGAGGCACTTCTCGACATAATTAAAGTTCTGAGCGAACAACTGCCGCTTAGCCAGCAAAAACGCAAGCGCAACAAGGAGAATTTTATGAACAGCAATTCAGAAACGACAACGCAAAATGTAGTTTGCTCATCGTTGCAAAACACAGAAAACCTTGCGCTTAGAGAACAGCGCATCTTAGACGCAGTTTCTCTTAAGGAGCCAGATCGCGTGCCAATACTTGCGCCCACAACCAACGCGTATCCATATTTTGCCGCAAATCATAGTATGGCTCAAGTCACCTATGATATAGACCTTGCCCTAAATGACATTCGTGCATTTTTAACAGAATTTCAGCCAGATACAGGTTTTGGCGCTGGCTCCTGCTTTGAGGGTTATGGCCCTATGCTAGAGTTAGCAGATTGCAAGTGTTATCTTTGGGCTGGTATGCCAGGCAATCGCATTCCAGAAGATTCAATTCAGCAATTCATCGAGTTTCCAACATTAGAAGATGGTGAGATGCAAGGGCTTCTTTCCAATCGCGATTGGACGATGCTAACAAAAATTTTGCCTCGTGCGTATGGCGTCTTTTCGCCATTCGCAAAAATTAACACGAGCGGAGCTTATTTTCCCAAGTTGGGCTACGAATCTATCGCCTTTGGCTTTATGCAACCAGAGGTACAAGATGCCATAGAAAAGTTAAGGCAGCTTGGCGGCATGTGGGGAGCATACTATGGCAAAACGGGAGCCTTTGCAAACGAGATTGAGCAAATGGGTTTTCCCTGCATGAGCGGCATTCCTGGCATGGTTCCTTTTGATTGGTATTCTAATTTCCTTCGTGGAACCATGAACGCTAGCATGGACCTTTTTGACATGCCAGAGCTGGTGCAGGAGCTATTGCAAATTGTTATTCCCATAGGCGTGGGCAATATTAAATTCCGCGAACCAAAACGCAACCGCTTCACCTACATCTTTATGCACAAAGGCATGGACGGCTTTTTGTCTGACGAGCAGTACGAACATTTTTATTGGTGCAACTTCATGCCGCAGGTAGAAGCCATAATCGCATCCGGTTCTATTCCCTACATCTTTACAGAAGGTCCATACAACACACGTTTTAAGTTCCTTAAGCAATTGCCTCCAGGCAAATGTGTGGTGCATTTTGAAGATGTTGATATGGCTCTTGCCAAGCGCGAACTGACAGGTGTCGCTTGCATAGCCGGTAATTTTCGCTATCAGACATTGGCCAGAGGCACTAAAGAGCAAGTTGTAGAGGAAGCGAAGCAGCTCTTAGATACTTGTGCCCCAGGCGGCGGCTACATGTTTGACCTAGATGGTGGCATGTATGGTTTACCGCGCGAGAATCTTGAAGCGCTTTATGGCTATCTTAAGGATGCCGGCAAATACTAAGCACGTGCCGAATGCTGCGATGCTTACGCGTGATGCTTTAGTGATGCTTTAGCTGTGCTTTCGTGATATCTTCGTGCTGTGTTTTAGTGATGCATTCGCGTGCTGTGGTTCGTGATATCTTCGTGCTGTGTTTTAGTGATGTCTTAAGTAATATCTTGCTCTACACGTCTACGCATATATTTATCTTAAGTTTTTTGCTATCATATTTGCTTCGCATTTCATAATAAATTGGAGGCAATTTTGAGCATAACAACAGACAAGGAAACAGACAAATCAGCAGACGGAACAGCAAGCGAACCGGTGAACATGTTGACAAGCGAGCGACCAGACGAGCCGGTGAACATGTTGGCAAGCGAGCTGCCAGACGTGCCGGCGAACATATTGACAAGCGAGCAGCCAGACGAACCGGTGAACATGTTGGCAAGCGAGCGACCAGACGAACCGGTGAACAAAAGAGCAAACGAGCGAACACGCAAGAAGAAGTCTGATGCTGCAACGCTAATAAATAATATCCCCAAAGTTGTAGACGGAAGAATGCATGTCGAGACATGGCTACGTCCACAGTTACTAAAATCTCTTGTCGCACTAAGCAAGCTGCCGGCAAAGGAATTGGAGCTTTTAGATGCAATCGCCAAGCTTAATAAAAGCGACAAACACGCACTGCTTGCAAAGCTAATTCACTCAAGAGCAAAATCTTCGGCAGTGGTAGATCTTTATGGAGTAGCAGGGATTCCCATATTCTTATGCTTCATTACGCTGTATGCCGCTTTCGAGCCACCAGATGAAGTCCTAATGGTATTTATTGGAGTAGTGGCAGTTTACATGTTCACTTACTACTTTGCTCGCCTACAGTTTGCGACGCTTGACTCATTATTAAGTATGTTGAGAATAGCTTCCGAGTACCCAGAGCGTAAATAGTGCAGGCAAAGCACCAAAATGTTACTGCCCGTTTTAAGCAGCAACATTTTGGGCTTTATGACTACCAAAAAATCCCGCCAAAAATCTCACCTAAGAATCTTTTCTAGTGCCTTGCCCCTTGCCAGCTCATCAACCATTTTGTCAAGCCGCCTAATATTCTGCATTAGCGGCTCTTCGATTTTCTCGACATGAATACCACATATTACACCCGTTATTTTGTTTGCGTTAGGATTTATTTGCGGTGCTTGAGAATAAAACGTCTCATGCGAGACATTTGCCAAAAGCTGTGTTTGCAAACCATTCATATCATAGCCTGTGAGCCAACAAATTAATGTATCTACTTCTTCTTTAGTACGACCTTTGCGTTCAGCTTTTTGCACCAATAATGGATATACGCTAGAAAATGGCATTTTGTATATTCGTTCATTTCTAGATTTCTTTGAGTCTTGCATTTGCTCTACCACCCTTCTTATTTTAATGCTTAATCTCGCGTATTTTTTCGCGGTTTTTTTAGTCCTTGCCCTCCTGTACAAGAGCATAACCACTGTCATCACCATACACTGCAATGCCGCTTCTGATGTCTTCTTGCTCTAAGTCTTCTGCTTTTTTTAGTGCCAAGAACTTGGTAAACACAATAGCACAAATACCGCCAACAAGTTTGCCAATCATCACAGGCGCAATTAATGTTGGCTGAAAGTTAGCCGTAAAAGAAAGATGGTCGCCAAACAAAAAAGCACAGCAAACAGCAAACGCTAAGCAGATAACTTTATCGCGGGCACGCATGTCCTTAACTATTTCTAGTAGCGCCAAAACGTTTGCCGCAGCTGCCAAAATGCCAGTAGTAGCATCGGATGACAAACCAAATATCTTACCTACTACCGCCAAAGGACGATGCAGATAGCGTTTGATTAAATAGACCATGGGAAACGCCCCGCAAAGCATAATACCAATGGCGCCAGAGACTTCTAAAGCGCGGAAGAGATCTATTTCATCGGCAATTATGGGCTCAAAGCCAAAGAAGTCGCCAAATATAGCACTTGGCAGTCCCGTAAAATACTCTACAACAACAAGGACAAATACCAACTTTAATGCACTTTCTAAAAATCGTCCAAAAATAATGAAGCCCTTAATCATAGCATCTGGTTTAAATTTTAAGCCCAGTGCCAATGCCACACAAATGATTACTAGTGGTATGAGATTTAAACCAATAGTTGCAAATCCCAAAGAAAGCTGATAAGTTGCCTCGCCCGAACCAGCAATAATAGCCTCACGAATTAAAGGGTTCGCAAAAGCTATAATGGCGCTAGAAACTAAAACGCCAATGGGAATAGCAAGAAGTCCACACATCACACCTAAAGCTAAATATTTGCGATCGATTTTCTTAATCATCTTTAAAGCTACAGGAATCGTAAAAACAATGGTTGCACCGCCCATATAGCCTGTGACCATAGCCATTATCCAGCTTTCCTTTGTTTGCGAAAGAGCCTCTGCCAATTGGTAGCCGCCCATATCTACTGCTATAAAAGTAGTTGCCGCCATAGATGGATCTGCGCCCACCAACGAAAACGCAGGTCCAAAGACACCACCCACAAAAGCTGTAAGGTAGGGAGCCGCTGCCATGATACCCGCCACAGGCAAAAAGATAGGACCAATAGAATCAATGCCGCCTATAAACTCCTGCCCCAACTTGCTTTCTGGCTTTATTACCGAGGCAATTGCCCCAAAAATAGCACAAGCCATAATAACCAACACAATCACAAAGCCAAAAATTGCCATAGGGGAACTTTCTAGGAAGTTCGTTACAAACCAATCTTGTAAATGCATATTCAGTCCTCACTTGCCTTAATTACTCGTCAACGTTTTACTTGCGCTTCATTGCTTTTACTTACGCTTCATTGTTTTACAGCTCACCAAAGTTTACTTGTGCTTCATTGCTTTACAGCTCACTAAAATTTTTCTAGCTCAGCAATTTTGTAAATAGATCCTCGGCACGTCTGCCATATTCTTTGGCAAATCTATACCACAAATGTAAATATTCACCCACTGACTCATTGGCAGCCTCTTTGTTAAGTGCCCAAACGAACCAGTAATAACCACTAAGTGATACGTAAGCGACACAATGCGCCAGCTCTACATCTGTCAGCGAACGACCAAAGTATTGTTCTAACGCTTCCACCGCCTGTTCATAACTATATTCAGAACAGCAAATAAAAGTACCAAGGTCGCTAGCATAGTCGCTCATACCAGAATATTCCCAATCTATTAACGAAAGTTGCTCACCAGTTACTAAGATATTGGGATCATAAAAGTCATTGTGACTTATTACTTTGCGAGCGCCATATTTGTTCGCCAGATTGTATATGCGCTCTGCGCGTGCGTCTAGCTCCTCGAAATCTGAAAAACCCAAGTGCGAGCTTTTGCCCAACTTGAGCTTAATCTTATTAGTCTCTTCTCTTAAGTCAAATTCACTAGAAACCACAACACCAGAATCATGCAACTTGTGTATCATAGCCATCGCCGCAGATACATGCTTGCTATTATAATAGTTAAATTTCTCACTAGTATGTATGAACTTTGATATCTTCCATCCGGTTTGCGGGTCTAGATAAACAAAACTACGATCTAATCCCAACTTATGGCCAATAGCATTCACTTGTGCCTCTACGTCCCTTTTTATCAAACCAACAGTTGCCGCACCTGGATGCCTGTAAACGTACTCGCCTGTTAGAGGGGCAAGTGGCTTAAAAGCCACAGGAGACGCATGAGAATCATGAGCCTCAAAAGACATGCAGTGCTCATGGAGTTTTGCCTCGCAAGAATCTGTGTTATTCTCGACATTTACTTTAAAATAGAACGAGAAATTTGACAAACCTTCTTCTATGGGGGCAATATCGGTGATATTTTTGCGCTCGCATGACAAAATCGTACAAATATTATTAAAGATATCAGAGTCGATGTTGGTCAGAAAATCCGGGTCGAAGCTTCTAACGTCATCCAGCGAATCAAATTCGTAAATAATACCTGATTCCCATCGTCTAATTCTTAGATCAAGACAGCACAGGTTTTCGGCGTAGATGTCTTCCCAAAGCTTAGGTTTGGTTTCGGAAAGACCAAAGGTCTGCTCTAAGATTTTGGCAAAAGTTTCAGAAAAAGTACGGTCGTAGTATGCATGCCCGAGCATAATCCAAGTATTGGCGTCCCCTACCGTGACCTTTGTTATTCGTTGATGACTACCAACTGTAAGGCAATACTCGCATGTGTCACCCTGTGCATAAACCGCACTATAATATCCGCGGTAAACGTGACTCTCGAAAGGATTCACTGTAAAATAATTGTCGGCAGAGCAGATGTAGGTATTTGCCAATCTGTCACGAACCAGGTATAACGAAGAATGATTGTTGCGCTCGCTAAACCATTCGTTAATAACAATGCGCACGTTAAAGCGGTCCTCTAGATAAAGGAAATGCTCCTTCATGTAGCCTACGACTATTGTGATGTCAGTAATACCCACTTCTTGCAATTGACGTATTGTGCGCTCGATGAGCACTTCGCCTTTAACAATCAGTGTGCCTTTAGGACGCTCGTAAGATAAAGGCGCAAAGCGCGTTGACATGCCAGCTGCCATAATGATAGCGTTGTCAACTTTATAAGGGCGCATGGCTTCCTTGCCTGCTAGTGTAATAGCATTTTTGTGCAGAAACCCTCTAGCGTCTAAATCTTTAAGGCAAGCGTTAATATTGCCTAAAGACAAGCCGGTTAATTTAGCGAGCTTGCGCTGGCTTAAAAGATTGCCTGTCTTATTTATAGGCATGATGGGTTGCTCGGACGCCTCAGATAACTTAAGAAAACCAGAATCTGCCTTAAAAAAAATATTTAGTACCAAAAACTCAGCTTCGCTTAACAAAAAATAGCTCCTCTTACCGTAAATATACTTAAAAGCAGAGTGCGTTTCGCCACTTTGCAGACACGCACTAGCAAACAACGTCACACTGAACACGCCTGCATCGCGAAATCTATTCTGCTTCGCCACTTTGCATACACGCACTAGCAAACAACTGCATTGCTAGTGCGTTTTACAAACATTCTTGTTCATAATTTGATTATATTATAGAATTTTGAACAGTGCAACTGCTCGACACTACATTGCTTCTACACATGACATAGGCGGCCACCTAAAAGACACCCCAGCCATTTTGTTAGCTGGGGTGTCTCGCTTACATGTGGGTCACAATGCAAGTTTTTTCTCAATTATTGCTTAAAGGATTTTTGCTTAGAGGGTTTTTCTTAAAGGGTTTTTGCTTAAAGGATTTTTCTTAAAGCTCCTCAAACACCCACTGCTGATTAGCACCGCCATGCAAAGGCCACTGGATAATTGAGCCACCTGATGTATTAGCTCCACCAGAAACATCAAGCGACAAACCAGAACTGGCAGAAATAACATAGTAGGTTGGTCTACCTTTGGCGTCCTTTTTCCATGTGGGAACAATAGCCCATTGCTGGTTTAACCCACCATGTAAAGGCCACTGAATGATGCTTGCGCCAGGCAAAGACGAACCGCCAGTAACATCTACAGACTGCCCAGAATTTACGTTTGTCATGTAGTAATACCCTGTGCTCGCATTAAATTTAAGAGAAAACTGCTGGTTTTGCGCCTTGTGAGTATCCCATAATATCATCTTGTTGCCCGCATCTTTAGATGCGCCCATGATATCAAGCGAACGACTTTTTCCAGAAACCGCAGTAGAAACAATGTATTTTTTGTCTTGCAGCTCAGGTTCCACTTCGTCTATTCGCCAGAATTGATTTTCGCTATAAGTATGAACTCTTGGATTACGAATCGAGCCGACTGGATCACGCCAAATAGTAAGCGTAGCACCATTATTATCATTGGCTCCACTGATTTCAAGCACGTAACTAGGATCAAGAACAGAAAATATTGCATACCCGCCGTTATATGTATACTGTAATCGCCACTTTTGGTTATCGCCAGAATGAGGTGTCCACTGTATAACCTTAGTGCCGCTTTTCATAACTCCGCCACTTATATCAAGTGCCAATCCTGAGTTCACGTTGATAATCTGATAGGTGTCATCATAAGGATGACCGATATACTTAAGAAAAAAGCGCTGATTGGCACCAAAATTGGCATCCCATGTAACTAACTCTGTACCCAACTCCTTGCTAGATGCAGGAACGTCTAGTCTTTTAGCAGATGGCAAAAACGATGTTAATGTTACAGTTTTATTGGGAAAACTACACGTTCCGCCAACTCTAATAAATTTCCAACTGTTCAGATATGGCGCGCCAAAGACACCTTTATCAAATCCTGATGTCAAATTGGTGCTTTCAATGACACCGACACCGGGAGCGCCAATGTTGCTGGTTCGCATGCCATAAAACGCCTTTGCTCCCAACACAGGCGCATTTTGATTATGGAAAGCAAGATATGTAATGTTGCTGCCGTAAAAGGCATTATCGCTAATGTATCTTACACCTGGACCAACAATCAATTTCTCAAGAAAACGGTTAGAAAAAGTAATGCCGCCAGTACCTATATCTGTAACTGAGCATCGCATGCAAAAGTACACATCCGTTTTATATTCCGGGTAAAAGATAAGCCGAGTTCCTGACTTATTATATAAAACTCCATCTTCCGACATATAAGTATTATTCATAGAATCAACATTAATCTCTGTAATTTTAGAAAAAGAGAACGCATCGCCTATGCTATTAACCGCAGCTGGAATACGAACATCTGTGTTTAATAGGCTAACGCATTTAGAAAATGCCAAAGATTCAATTGTTGTGACAGTCGAAGGGATACTTATAGCAGTTATAGCTGTAGCGCAAAAGGCAGATTTGCCAATCCTTGTAATACCTTCTGGCAGAGAAACGTGTTTAAGTGACGAGTACTCACTAAACGCGTAGCTGCCTATTGTTGTAACGCCACCAGTAACAATCAATGACTTAATCAAGTGGCGCTGCGCGTGCCAGGGGGGCAAAAAAGATGACGAATAATCTGGCATTGCTCCTTTGCCAGATATCGTTAGAGAGTTACCTGTAAGCAACCATGAAAGATTGCCGGTCACCCCTAAAGGATTAAGCTCAGACGAGTCGTTGTTCTTCTCAACATTATCGCCATCGTTAATTATGGGAGGGTTGTTATCTGAAACATCTGCCTTGGTGTCAGGATTCTCTGCTTTTTTGTTGGCACTGTCATCAGCAGCCGCAATCTCATCGGTTTTGGTTGTGTTAGCTTCTGATGGTGCTGCCGCGTCAGTTTTGGCTTCATTAGCGTCAGTCGTCGCCGCTGCGTCAGTTTCTGTCTCATTTGCATTGGGAGGTGTTGCCTCGCTGTTTTCGTTAACATTTGCATTGGCAGATGCCGTATCGCCAGCTTCGGCAGCAACTACCTCAAAGACAGGCTCTTCTGCTGTTGCGCTGTTACCATCATTTGCAAACGCCAACGTTACGTTAGATGGCAACATCAGCGACACAGACATACATGTTGCCAAAATAGCAAGCCAAAACTTTTTCGTGATTTTTTCATTGCCTGCGCGATTTCCTGCGCGATTGCCTGCGCGAACTGTTTCTTTTTTCTTCACGTTTTTTCTTACTCCTTTTTATTTTTCTTGCACTTTCTTGTACCTTCTTGTACTTTCTTGTACCTTCTTGTACTTCCTTGTACTTCCTTGCACATTTCTTGCCGTTTTTTCGTCCCTTTTATCTTCAAGCGCCAACTTCTTATTAGTTAGTTGCTAATAACTTTATGTTGCCTTAAATTTACTATAGCATCATATTTTGTTCATGCTGTCTCATTTGTGTATTATTTTGAGAATACATTTGCAGCCCGCAAGTTTAATGCCCTATTATTTACGACAAAGCTAACTTACTTGCCATCGCTCCATTCAGTCATGTTAAAAACAAAGACATCTGATGCCCACAATCACTCAAGCTACAGAAAACACCACCTGCCGATTCTCTTTTTGCACTACAATTAAAGAAATATACAAGATGCTAGAATTTTTTATGAATTAGCCCAGTTGGGACAAACTGCATAATATCAATAAGCAAAAATTTCAAAAATTAGGGAGAAGGGATAACTAGTGGCCGGACAAATTAGAATCACTCCAGATCAGATGCGCTCTCGTGCTGCAGAATACAGAAACGTACAAGGAAACGAACTACAAGCACTAATATCACGCATGGATAAGTTATTGGCTAGCCTTCAAGCAGAATG
>JAIRQA010000082.1 GCA_031256715.1 Coriobacteriales bacterium
GTCATACTTGCTGGATGTGACCTTGAAAAGGTGTTGATTCAAACCGCAATCACCACCACACCAAAAGTCAACGAGCAGACTGCCCGACCACGAAAAAATTACATCGCCATCGTGAACGACATAATCACTACCAACGTTCGCAGAACAAAGCTCACTCGACGAGTCGCAACTACCTTGCCGCAATTCCTTTATTTTGAGAACAGGCAGTCCAACTTCGTCCTCTGTGGGACGAAAACGCTGCATGGCAAGCCCGTTGAGGTAGTCTGCAATATCAAGAAGGCTTCCGGTCGTCCAATCCTCCGGCATCACCCCGCCCCACGGCTCGAAGTCCACGAACCACGACTTGAAAATGGCCTGCGCCATCTGCTCTAAATGATAATTTATGATTATTTCTTAATCTGATTGAGGTCACCAAATAACTAAAAGGCGAGATGTCGTAAAGCGCCTGATGGATGCGAGGTTTGTGAGTAATAGCGGAGCAAATCACGAAACATTTGTTAAAAGCAACAGGATTACTCGTGTTGCGCGCCACAGAGAAATCAGTGACGCCATGTGTAAGGCAATCTATAAGCAGGCTGGCATAAAATGATGGGAAATTAACATGGCAATGTATGTGAGTAAGTGCGAGTTCTAAAAGGAAAGGCAATTTGTTATTGCCCAACTTCTAGATATCGAGCCATGGCTAACGCAAGGAGATGGATTTGATGTCGCGATAGTGATGGTTGCGATCTGTTAGATACAGCTAGAAAAAAAATCTGACCAGAAAATAACCCCATTTGTAAGCAAAAAATCTGGTGGGCCGTGAGGGGATCGAACCCGCGACCTTAGGATTAAAAGTCCTCTGCTCTACCAACTGAGCTAACGGCCCATCATTTTTGCTATGACATTGTATCATGATTGCTTGCTTTTTTGCTAGCATATTTAATTGGAATGCTAAAATTAGCAAAAAGCTAAACAAAAAATCGGTTACTGGTTTTCACGTAAACAAGCATTATTTGCTCGTTTACGTAATTCGCAATATCAAGCGCTCTTCTTTGGGACAAACTTTGTTCAGTCGCCTATTCATCTAGATCGTGCGGGCGCGTATATATCTTTCCCACTTTTGACCTATCAGTCATGGCGAACTATAACCGCCAGTCGCCAAAACACCTATCCCTCACCTGCCGTTATATTGCATTATATTTAGATTTCATATACTATATTCAATTGCACTTGCGGCGCAAGCATATTAGCGCGTGTCAGTTAGTCTTTATGGCTAGCAATGATTCGTATTAACACAAATCATTAACACTTGGCACTAGCTAAAGGCATCAACTGCTGTGTCATGTGCGCAGTAGTTAAATGTACAGCAACAATGTTTTATCCACATAAAAAAACGTACTTCTGCACCAGTAACGTAGCGCTCACGTAAACAGTAACACCCACGATTTGGGAAACTATTAACACTTTGAGTACAAAGGGCATCATTCTTATAAACACAGGTACGCCTGCCAGCACAAGCCAGCAGGCGATTCGCGCTTACCTTAAGCGCTTCTTAAGCGACAAACGTGTAGTTAACTTACCCGCTATCATCTGGCAACCGGTGCTAAACTGCATTGTGCTTCCCAGACGACCAAAGAAAACGGCGGAACATTACCGCCACATCTGGACAGAACAGGGGTCGCCATTTGTTCTTTACTCACGCGAAATCGAAAGGCGACTGAAAGCCCTAATTTATGAAAGACACAAAGACACAAATTCTGAGCCGCCGCTGCTGCGTATTGCATATCGCTATAGCAATCCCGATATACAAACAACTCTGAACTTCTTTCGCAACCATGAGGTAAGCGAGCTGACGGTTTTACCGCTGTACCCTCAACAGGCATTTGCCACCACAATGAGTGTTAGTGACGAGATAAGACGCTCGCAAACTGCGCTAAATTGGTATCCAAAATTGCGCTTTATAGAAAGCTACCACTTGCAAGACGACTACATACAAGCTGTTGCAAATACTATCAAACAAGCATTATTTAATTTCCAGAATCGTTGCATAACACCCAAGAGCGCGCCTTCTGACGCAACAACATGTTCTGCCGTAGATGATAATGGCGCAAATGCTAATAACACAAACGTTAATGGCGCAAATGCGATGGCACTTCTCGACATAAACAAAATTGATGCGTCTAAAACGCGCCTGATTTTTTCGTTTCATTCTACGCCAATTAAAGACCGCAACAATGGCGACCTTTACTTCAAACAAACTCAACAAACTTCTGCCGCGATTGCGCAATCCATTGGCTTACCTGACGAGCTTTGGCAAGTTTGCTATCAATCGCGTTTTAATGATGCGCAAAAATGGATTGGACCTTTTCTAGACGATGAGCTTAAGAGGCTTTTGTTTAAAGGTGTGCGCAATTTTTTCGTCATTACCCCTGGCTTCGCGGTTGACTGTCTAGAGTCTTTATATGAAGTAAAGTATCTGGCCTGTCACGATTTGCTTAAGGCAGCCCAAGCTGCAAACGTAAACCAAACCGATATCAACTTTCATTACATACCGGCGCTTAATGCCACAGACGAACATATTCAATTACTTGCCAACCTTGTGTTATAGGTGACGCATAAGTGGCGCTAGTCGTGCCTTAATGACCTATAAGCGGCGTTAGTCGTGCCTTAATGACCTATAAGCGGCGCTAGTCGTGCTCTAATGACGCAATGTTGACGCGAGATTTAAAGGTGCGGGATTGACGCCAAGAAGCCTGTGATTGGCTCGCGGGCAGTCTCCATGTGCCTTTTTGGTAAAAAATCGGTAACAAGAACAAATTTTATGCAAATATATTATTACAATAGCCGATACTGCAATAAACGAGGTGAATCAAATAACTTCCCCTACATGTTATAAAAACGGCTCACTTAGCCAATAAGCAAATTTGTTTCTACGAGTAAGAAAGGGTACGACCAAAATGAAGAAGTTTAAAACAGAAAGTAAGCGCCTGCTAGACCTGATGATTAACTCAATTTACACTAATCAGGAAATCTTCTTGCGTGAACTAATCTCTAATGCTTCTGATGCCTGCGACAAGCTCTATCTTGCGAGCTTAACAGACAAGAAGGTAAAGCTGGTTCGCAGCAACTTTGCTATTATGCTAGCTTACGATAAAGATAGCCGCACCGTTACAGTTAGCGACAATGGCATAGGCATGAGCAAAGATGACCTTGACAAAAACCTTGGCACTATTGCTCACTCTGGCAGCTTAGAGTTTAAGGAAGAAAATGCGGCAGACCCCGTAGATATCATCGGTCAGTTTGGAGTTGGATTCTACTCAGGTTTTATGGTGGCTCATAAGGTAAAAGTTGTCTCGCGCGCCTTTGGTTCAGACGAGGCGTGGGCGTGGGAAAGTGATGGCATAGACGGCTACAGCATTAGCGAAGCTGCCCGTGAAAACCATGGAACAGATGTCATCCTTACCCTAAAAAACGATACCGACGAAGAAAGCTATAGCAAGTTTTTAAGTGAATACGAACTTAAGCATTTGGTAAAGAAATATAGTAACTACGTGCGCTATCCGGTTAAGATGGAAGTTAGCAAGTCTCGCGCCCTGCCAAAGCCAGACGACGCGCCCGACGATTACAAAACACAGTACGAGGATTACACCGAGACAGACACCTTAAACTCGATGACGCCCATCTGGAAGCGCAAAAAACCTGACGTCACAGAAGAAGAATACAACGAGTTTTACAAAAGCGACTTTCACGACTATGCGGCACCGGTGGCGACCTTCTCACTAAATGCAGAGGGTGCAATCTCTTATGACGCTTTAATGTTTATTCCCTCACATGCACCATTTGACCTCTATAGCAAGGATTACCAAAAAGGACTTGCCCTATATAGCTCTAATGTTATGATTATGGAGAAGTGCCCCGACCTCCTTAGCGACCACTTTAATTTCGTTCGCGGCGTTGTAGACTCCGCCGACCTAAACTTAAACATTTCGCGCGAGACGCTTCAGCAAAACTCTCAACTTCGGGCGATTGCCAAGCGCATAGAGAAGAAGATAGTAAGCGAGCTTACTAGCATGCGCGACAATGACCGCGAAACCTACGAAGGTGTCTTTGAGTGCTTTGGGCGCGGTCTTAAATACGGCATTTATACCAGCTATGGCTCACTAAAAGACCCTCTAGCTGAGCTTTTGCTTTACTATTCTGCCAAGCAGAAAAAAATGATTACATTGCGGGAGTATCTTGAAGCAGCTAAAAATAATGTCGAGAAGAACACCGACGCTTCTAGCGCAAGCCAAACGAAAGATGATCCTGCCAACAGCGCTACTAACGACGCAGCTGATGACGTAACTACTGCACCAGATAGCGTAGCTGATGACGCAGAAACTAAGAGTGCTGAAGACAGCAATACAGGCATTACAATTTATTATGCCGCTGGCTCTAACGAAGAAATGCTTGCAAAGATGCCCATGGTGCGCTCGGTGCTAGCAAAAGGACACGATGTTTTGCTTTGCACTCAGGATGTAGACGATTTTTGCATGAGCGTCATGCAAGATTTTGATGGTGCGGTACTAAAAAATGTAGCTGGTGGCGATCTTGGCTTAGAAACCGAAGAAGAGAAAGAGCAATTTGCTAACATAGCCAAAGACAATGAGCAACTTCTAGAAGCGATGAAAGAAGCGCTAGGTGACACTATAAGCAAAGTCGTGCTCTCTTCACGATTAGCCGATATACCTGCCGGAATCTCTGCAGAAGGTCCAATATCATTAGAAATGGAGAAGGTATTAAATGCCGGACCCGAAGGCAAGGATATGCGCGCGAGCCGCGTCTTAGAGTTAAACCCAGAGCATGCTGTTTTCACCAAGCTTACCGAGGCACAAGACCAAGGCGACTTAGAAAAAGTACGACTTTTTACCAACATACTTTATAATCAAGCCTTGCTGGTAGAAGGACTACCAATAGATGACCCTGTTGCCTTTGCCGAATCCATTGGCGAACTGATGTCGTAGTGCGTAGATTAATTAGGGATTAGGGATTAGGGATTAGGGATTAGGAATTAGGAATTACGATTTAGTTAGCTGGGGCTTACTAAATTATAACAGCTCGGCTTGCTAAACTATAACAGCTCGGCTTGCTAAACTATAACAGCTCAGCTTGCTAAACTATAACAGCTCAGCTTGCTAAACTATAACAGCTCAGCTTGCTAAACTATAACAGCTCAGCTTGCTAAACTATAACAGCTCGGACGCAATAAATGCATCCGAGCTGTTTGCTTTACAGATTAAACTACAAGCGGCTTAAAGGCTTGCCTACAAACTGAAATCTTATGCCACAACTTTTTTACGAGTAGCAATATACAAGCCAGCAAAGAACGCACAACCAGCCATAAATAGTGCCAATGCACCAAAGAGTACATATATTAAAAGCTGCTGGTCTGCATTTGCGGCAGATGCTTGCGGCACCTCTATATCGCTAATAGTGCTCTTACTATCTACTCCCGTTGCCGTACCATCACCTGTAAGTGTGGGCACACTTGTGCGAGCTGCTGCCACAGGCACTGACTCTAATGCATCTTTGTCGTCAGTGGCATTTTGCGAACTTGTTGTTGCTTGAGAATTTGTACCTGTACTGCTGCCACTGGTCGTACCTGATGCACTAGTGGTGTAATAGTAATAAGGTGGCTGACTTGTAGTTGTGGTGTTGTTAGTTGTGTTATTTGTTGTTGTAGAGTTATTAGTCGTGTTATTGTTGGTTGTGTTATTGTTGGTAGTGCTATTATTCACAGTTTCACTGCCTTTGTCTGAGCCCGTCCCCAAAGACGGAGCAGGGATAACTACCAACAAATCTACCTTGCCACCCTTAAAGATAGCCTGATATATATAGCTACCAGGGCTTAAAGACTTAAGGTAATTTTCTGAAAAAGTAATAACGGTAGAGCCAGAGGATACGCTATAGTATGCAGGCAGCAATACAAGGCTACCAAAACGAACTTCGATAAACTCTTCCATGGGTGCATCTATACGCCAAGTAAGCGAGCCACTGCCCGTGTATGAAGCTGGTGAGAAAATCAATCCTGGGTTAACGTAATTACCTTGATTGCCGTCGCCTGCGCCAACATCAGATTTAGTACCTGGCTTAACAGCTGCTTTGTATTCATCTTGGGCAACCGCTAATGCAATCTTTGCCGCAACCAACGTGTCAGCTGTCGCGTCTGAGCTTCCCAACGCCGCTTTTGCGATAGTAATAGCCCCTGCCAGATCATCTTTCTTAGCCTGTGGCACCCAATTTTCGCTAGCTAAAACATCACTGCCATCTGTGCTAATAACGATATCGGTGCGTGCCAACTCAGCTTCTGCTTGCGCAATGGCTGCATTTAGTGCAACTCGTGCCGCAAGCAAAGCAGAGTCTGCACTGCGCATGGCTCCGGATGTTGGCCACTGGTCGAACTCAAATGCCAATGTCTCGCCTATGACCGCTACATTAGCAGTAATAGTAAATGTCAGAGCATTGGCGTCATAAGTTACTGTGTAGCCAGCAGCACTAAGTGCGGCAGTCATGTTGTTAGCCAACCCAGTTACAGTAGCTGCTGCCGTAAACGCTTGTGGAGTATGCGAATGAAATGCGAAGTTCGAGCCAAGTTGCGCTCCATTCACCAAAACGCGGTACTGGTTTGCGCAACGTATAAGCGAGATTGACTTCAACTCATAGGTCACACTGGCTGCCTGAGTGGCGCTACCAGTAACAGAAGCAATCTTTGCTACCCTAATGCCAGTAGACGATATTGCGCTAATATCGTAGGTTAGATAGGCGCTTGTACGTTCGTCTATGGGTTTTTGAGCATCAGATGCTGCATAAAGTGCGGGAATGAATCCGGATGCGTTTTTTGCAGCTATAGTAGTAACAGCAAATGCCTGCGCAGAGGATGCAGTCGGCTTATCCTGAGCGCGAATAATTAGCGTGGTGGGGTCATTTGGATCTATGTATGCAGTTGTATCTTTGTTGGCACTAGAAAGCACTGAGCCCAATGCAAGCTCTGCCAAGACGTCATCGGCTGAGCTCATGGCTAAAGGCTGGTTAAATGTTAGTGCCGCATACCAAACAAATTTGCCATATGTATTGTTGGCGTCTCCTGGCGTTTTTAAAATCTCTGGGTCTAATGTACCCGAAATTTCTACTGGTGTTGCCCCTGTCATATCGAAGTTTGCATCCCAAAGCTTAAAGTCTACAAGATAAAGTGATGGCCACTCTATTGTATATTCACGTACTGTGCCAGAGCCAGCATAAGCGCCAATACCAGTGATGCTTAAGATTGCTGGTTGTCCTTCTACAGAAGGACCAGTATGTCTTTGATAGCTAAGTATATAATCTTTGCCCAAGACAAGTACGTTGTTGCGCTTGGCTATAACCGGAACTGGTTCAATGGCAGTTCCAGCCCATGGATACGAACCGCGTACACCACTTATCGACATCTGCGCAATGTCGTAAACTCCCTGCACAGTAACCGTAACCGTACCTGTGTATTCTATAAGGTCACCAGCGGCAGCCGTTCCTGTTGCTGCCGTGACGTTAATGGTGGTCTGCCCCTGAGACAAACCCGTAACACTTACAACGCCAGTATTCGCGTTGCGCGACGCCGATGCAATTGATGTATCAACAACAGTAGCTGCGATAATTTTTGCGTCAGGTATGGCTGCACCATCTGCATCTTTAAACATGTCTCCTGCGCTAAATGTCACTGCAGGGGCAATATCTGTTGTGTTAATGGCATATGAATATGTTAGCCCCATTATCACAAAGCCCTTACTTACAGATGCCTTTTCGTCTTTATTAAACAACACTTCAGCTTCTGTTATATTTGCAGGTGAAGGCTGCGTCGTATTAGCAGCAGCATTTTCTGTCTCATTTGAAATCGAGTCGTTAGCGGCAGAGATTGAGGATGTTTCTTCTGTCAAACTGCTTTCTGTTGAGGTTGCTGCCGTGCCAGCTGTTGAACTGCCTGCTTCGTCACCGCTTGTTGCTTCACTTAATACTTTATTCGTAGTCGTACTGTCTGTGGTTGCATAAATTGCATCAGCCATTGCCGTTCTAGTAACTGTTAGTAATCCAGATAGCAGCAGCACAAATGCAAGTAACACGCATAGAAAAGACTGCTTGTGTGACAGACAACAGCTTTGAGCGCATGTTGTCTTGCTTTTTGACGTGCTTGGCAATTTAATTAACTTCCTTGACTGCTTTTGACCTGGCGATATCATCTTTTTCTCCTTTTCTGCTCGTTTTGCCTTGCATTGTATTGCAACTTTTTTCTCACTATTTTTACGACAACTGAGCCGTAATATCTATTAAATAGCGCTTTATAGTCTTAAATAAGAATATGCTTTTTTTAAGATAATACTTTATGAGAGATAGTATATCACATGGCGGATTCCATGCTAGTGTGAATTGTCTGAGCAGAATAAAAGTAAGAAAAGTATGAAATTATGAATTTAAGATGGGTCAGGATCTAAACTGTAGAAAAACAGGAGTGACATGCAGTGCGCAACACAAACATAGCTCTGCCGCCTGTTTAAGGGAAGAATTTAGAATATGTGTTTTTTAACCTTAGATGCTGGCATAAGTGCGACTTTATAAATGTCAATTGGTTTTTATATTAGCGCCATAGTTAGCGCCACATAGAATTTGCCAGACGCCTGTCTGCGTTAACAAAGCTTGTTTGGGCGCTAGAAAGCAAATCTATGGTTTGCGCAAGAAGCTCGTTAATTTCTAGCTCTAAAGCGCTTGTGTTTTCTACAAATGTGCGGCATTCGTCGCATGTGCGCCCAGATGATACAGCTGGACTCGCCTCTGTCATTCTTGCCATTGCACTTGCAAATTCAGGGTCTACGCAAAGCGCGTTTAATGCAGTTATGCATGCCTTCAAATCTTTTGGTGA
>JAIRQA010000025.1 GCA_031256715.1 Coriobacteriales bacterium
TGCCCTTCTCGACATAAGAAAACATTGTCTCTTTTAATGCCCAATTGTCGCTTTCTGTTCCACCACCAGTAAAATAGATGTCTTGTCCCTTGGCGTTAATGTGTGCGGCTATACGTTCACGCGCATTGGTGATGGCGTTGCGTGCGCGCTGTCCAAGCTCATAAAGGGAAGAAGGATTGCCATACTCTGTGGTAAAGTAGGGTAACATCTCGTCAACAACTTCGGGCAGCACTTTTGTGGTAGCTGCATTGTCTAGGTATATCTGTCGTCTATTTGACATTGGCTCTCCTTGATAGTAGTTTATTATATCTATAGCGTGCCTGCTGCTCTGGCCGCCCTAACCGCTTTGCAAGCTTATCGCTTTTGCAAATGAATGTGTTTATAGCGTGCCTGCTGCTCTGGCCGCCTCGACCTCTGCCAAAGCTTCTGGTGGCGTAGCGTCGCAGGTGCCATTGCCCCAGGCCAAGACCTGTATCTTATCGCCAACGCGTACCTTGCCCTCGCGACGCACGACACCAAAGATGCCCTCGCGGGGAAAGATGCAGTCGCCTGCCAAATGATAGATTGCGCAGCGTGTATGACAAACTTTGCCAATCTGGCTGATCTCCACTTCGGTTTCGCCTACCTGTAGAAGCGTGCCCACAGGAATAGTAAAAAGGCTGATGCCCTCGGTGGTAAAGTTCTCGGCAAAATCGCCTTCTTTAACATCTAGACCAGCATCTCTAGCCTTCTGAATAGACTCTTCGGCCAAAAACGAGACTTGTCTGTGCCAGTCGCCGGCATGCGCATCACCAACAACGCCATTGCTGATGGTAATTTGTGCTTCACCAGATTCCAGTGGAGTCTTGCGTGTGCCTTTTCGCTCAGAGACATTAATAGAGGTCACTTTTCCGGAAGGCAGACGCAATGTGCAGGGTTCTTGTTCGCTGGCGACGCCATTTAAGTTGCCATTAGCCAAAGCATCACTACTCGCGTTTGAACAACCGCATCCACATGTACTACTGCCTTCATTAACATCGGCGCTTGCGCTTAGATTAACATCGGCGCTTGCGCTTAGTATGACTTTGTTCGCACCAGCATCTTGCGGACAGGGCTCCTGAACCAAAGACTCATCTGTCATCATCGTGTTAACACCTAACCTTTCTAATTTTTAAATTCATACTTAGCTTACACAAAGCTTATGCATTTTTAGGTGCGCTTTGTACTTATCGTTAAGACTTGCTAGAGCTTAGCTTTCAAAGTTCCTCTAAAATATCGCTGTACAATATCCTGAAAACCTTGATTGCAACAGTCTACTACAACTTAAAGATAATTCCTAGAGGTTTACTAGGATTTTTTTTACATTTCTTTGGGATTGGTTTGAAGTTGGACTGAGGTTGGCCTGAGGTTGGTTTAGGGTATTTCTTTTGCGCCTTTCTTTGGCGGCATTTTCTTTGCTGACATTTTTGCGGTGTTTCTCTGACGAATTCATTCTTAAAGGCTCAATTAATTTTTTTTGTTGAGAAACCCTCAGATCATCGCTTGCGCGCTATGCTATTGTGTTTGCTAGCTAGCATGCTAGCACAATAGCATAGAAATACTATCGCACTAACTCATCATGTACATTATCTAGTGCAATCGCTAATGGCTCTAGGCTTTCAAGTGAACCTGGGATATCACTCATTAATATCATAATGTATGGATGTCCACTAGCGTAAACAACACCAGCGTCTACACTACAAGGCTCGGTTTGTACAGTGATGTCTTCCCAACCTAGCTCGTCGTCTATTGCTCCATCGTAAAACCAGCCAGCTTTAGTAAAAGTGGGGTAGAGCCAGCCTAGTGCGGGAAAAATGGCGGAGTAATTAGGTGCGGCAAGTAGTTCGGCGAGATCGTTTGCCTCTGTTGCATCACTGCCTAAAAATTCCCAAGATCTAACCCAAAGTTTTGCTAAATCCCGAGCAGAGATAAATGGATACATAGGATTGCGCTCGTCTATCGTTATGCCGGCATCATCGCAAAACGAGTATATCGAATTAAAACCGTAGTTTTGTATTAGAGAGTCGTAGGCGACATTGTTAGAGTAAGCCAATGCTGTATACATTAAATCATAGTTGTCATAAAGCGTCTTGGGTTGTGCAGCAACCAAGCTGGTGCAATACGGTGCTTTTATAGATGACGCACTATAAAAGAGTGTGTCGGCGTTGTAGGCTAGACCTTGCCCATTACTAAGATCGTAAAGAACAAAACTTAAAGAGTAACCACCTTCGCTAATGTCGTCGATACAATCATAAAGATCTACAATTGTGGGTGAACTTGCCGCACCATGGGCACCGCCGCCAATGAATGTTAAGCCAGAAGCGCCCATATAGGTACTGGAATTGCTTTGAGAGTTTAGATTATCTGAGCCTGTTTGTTCGTAAGCTAGAGTGCTTTGGCTTGCTGTTGCTGAAGCGGGGAAGTCTAATTGAGCATAATGGTTGATAGGAATGTCAGCTTGGACATTTGTGTTTAAAAGCTCATCTGATTTTGTTCTATCGCTAAAGTCATTAATTGTATCTGAGGCAGTAGCTAAATCTTGTTGTGCAAGCGCATTGGCGGCATCTTTAATGGCGCTGCCAAAAACGCTTGCACTTAATTCTGAAGAATCTTGGTGTTCGCTGCTGGCAGCGACACTAGTGTTAACATATATAATGACAACAATAACAGCAAAGAGCGCCACGCCTGCAATTAACGCCCTAACCTTAGATACCTGGGAGCGCCTGCGTGCCTGCTGCTTTCGAGCCTCTCTGAACATGTGTGCAGAGTATTCCTTCTCACCAAATGTTGCCATTCAGTCATTATACTGTTTTATTCTGAAATCTGACTGAAAGATTCGCTTGATGGCTTAGAAGTTAACGGAGGGAATGCTTTTGTAAGAATGGGCATTAATATTAACGCACAAGCCGCACTTGCTATAAGCGATGGCGCCAGATAGCTGATGTTGTAGATTAATGAGTAAAGAACAGCATTCTGATCGCCTGCGTATTCGGCAAAAAAGAGTACACCAGAAGCGACATGTGAAGCATAGCGCAGTAGCCCGCCAACGACAAAAGCACAGATAACAATGGCCAGCGATTTTCCTAAGTGCAATTTAGACTCATTGCTATTTGTGGCGGTTGCGAACTTATTATATAACGAGCTAAATGCTCCTATGGCGCCACCAAATAGTAGATAGGGAATGGGATAATCCATAAGTACCTGCGCGGGAAAAAGAATAGTTGGTTCCATGAGTAAGTCTAGAAGACCAAAGACAGTTCCTGCAACAAGCCCTGCTGTCCAGCCGCGCCTTAAGGCGACGATGGCTATAGGAAGCATGGTTAATGAAACTGAACCACCAGCAATATTTACCGGTAATCTGATGGCAGCAAAGTTAAGTACCGCTGCCAAGGCGACGCAAAGCGCGACTTCTACCAACACAATAGTTCTTTTGTTTTGCATGACATACCTTTCTCTGGTGAGCTGCCTTTGTTTATGCAAGACAAGGGCAGCGACAGAGAGCCGCTAAAGCAAGCATTACCTATGAAGCGCGGAGTTATAAGATTTCCGCTTTGACGCCCCGCATTACCGGAACGCTTTCCTCGGTCGCGAACGAATCGCCTCTCAGCCGTCTTTTTGGCTCCCGATGGGAATTGAAACGCCACTGCGTGGCGCGTTTGCTTTTCTAGTGTAACACAACGATTTAAATATGTCTGAGAAGACGTTAGAGGAGAAGCGCGCTTTCGGTCGCCCGCCTAAGCGGCTTAAGCTTGTGTCCGAATCGTAGGGGCGAACTTTGTTCGCCCGCTCGATCGATGTAAACTTGTGCCCGCACTCGTAGGGGCGAACTTTGTTCGCCCGCTCGATCGAGGTAAACTTGTGCCCGCACTCGTAGGGGCGAACTTTGTTCGCCCGCAGCATGTACGCCCGTTACAACTTGCGGGCGACCGAAGGAGAGCCCCTACGAAAACATTTTAAGGTCCGCTTGTGTGAAGCAGGCGCATGAGCAAGTTGCGGTTGCTCATGCGCAATATAAGCTAATCTACCTCTTATACCATCCTCTAACGCGGCGGCGTACAACAAGTGCGCTGGCACCTAGCATAAGAAATGCCGTTATGATAACAACTTGTGTGCGGGCATTGTCTCCTGTCGCAGGTGAGTTGCCGCTGCCAGAGCCAGAACCACCACCAGAACCATTGCCAGAACCGTTACCTGAGCCGTCGCCACTGCCGCCTGAGCCAGAGCCAGAGCCGTCAGAGTCGCCTGGACCATAAGTGCCGTCGCCATCGCCGCCGCTGCCGCCGT
>JAIRQA010000142.1 GCA_031256715.1 Coriobacteriales bacterium
TGCGTTGTGCTAACAAGAATGTTTTTTCTGAGACATCGGCTATTTTTGGCAGACTCAAAGCAGCCAAGAGCTCCACAAGCGAAACATCCTCAGCTGGCTAAGCCGTGAGTAGTAACAAACTAATCGTCTGGATTCCTTCAAAAATTTGTTAATGATTTGCGAAAACGTTTAGCATGTAGTATGCTTGAATGTTCACATGGAACTACGATTGACGTTGGTAAAGCGACTGCTACCATTGCCAACGATACAAACGCACTTGGAACCCTGTCTTCTTGGCGAATGTCATGTAAGTATCCGCCAACAGATATGTTAAGATGAAAGTTAATGACAAGAAGACGCTGGTTTAAGATTTGCGAGAACAATGGGAAAGTTAGGGTAGAGGACGGGGTATTAGTATGCGATGGCAAGTCGCAAGAATGCCTCGTGATTGTGCAGGATGACAGCCACTGTTTTCTCAACAAAAATAATAGGCAAGAGCACACGAGCGGCACTGCGAACGGCAGTGGTGATGTGGAGCAAAAGTGCAGTCTTCTCGTAGGCCTTAACCTAGTTTGCGACAAGGAACTTCTAAGGAGTGAGGATGAAAACTATGTTCAGAAAGGCTGTTGCAACAGTACTTGTGTCTGCGTTGGCGTTTTCTATGGCCTCTTGCTTAGGCAGTGGCAGTTTTGGTGCTTTAGACAGTGACAGCAGACAACCCGACCAAGAGTTGGGTGATGTGCGAGCGGCTGGGCTTTTTGAGCTCGCGACAACCCTTACCAAGTTAATGCAAATTGGCGATGAATCGGCCGCGCTTGCAATGATGGGCGACGAGATGCGCAAAGCGATGGAGGGAAAGGTGGTCGAGGTTTGGGCGAGCGTTGCCAAGCTTGCGGGTACCTTTATTGGGCCGGGAAACTATATCGGTTTTAGAAGCGATGGCTATGAAATCTTGGAACACACGCTTATGTTTGAGCGCAAAACATACATTCAGCGAACGGTATTTAGCGCAGACGATTTGGTTGTGGGATTGTTCTTTCGTGAAGGTGAGGTTACGCGAGGCAGCGTGCCAAAGGTAAGCACGGACGATGACTTGACAAGTGCAGACCTTGCCGGCGCACAGCTTCCAACAGGCGTAACCGAGGAGCAGGTAACGGTGGATGCCGGCGTTGGTTTGCCGCTGAGCGGTCTGCTGACTTTGCCCAGTAGCACAGGCAGTAATACTGGCGCTTCTGGTGTCGCTAGCGACGCACTTCTAGACGAGGCTACAGGTGATGACAGCGCATCTTCGCGGGCTGACGCTTTCAGGGTAGCAGTGTTACTTGTGCATGGTTCTGGTCCTCAGGACATGGACGAGACGGTGGGTGCGAACAAGCCATTTAGAGACATCGCCTATGCGCTGGCAGAAAAAGGCGTTGCTGTCTTGCGCTATGACAAGCGCACATTCGCCTATGGCAGCGTAATGACAAAAGATGTTGACGCCTTGGCCAAATTAACAATCTATGAAGAAACGATTGATGACGCGACGGCAGCCGTGACTTTGCTTAAAACAAGATTTAGCAAGGTCTACGTCCTTGGGCATAGCATGGCAGGTGGTTTGTTGGGTGAAATTGCGGGTGCGGACGGCTACATTATTATGAATGGTACGCCGCGTAGGCTCTACGAGCTTAGCGCAGAACAGAACATGACATACGCAGATGAACTAGCGCAGACGGGCAAAGAAGCAGAAGCCGAGCAGATTCGCGTTTTTGTTGAGAATGAACTTGCCAAGGCATCACGTCTAAGTAGCATGTCCGACGAAGAAGCCCTTAGCCCCGACAACGCCGTGTTTACTATAAGCGCTTGGTACCTGCGTTCATTAGAGGGCATAGACTCAATCGCAGCACTTTTGCAAGCCGGTGTGCAAGACGGCAAACCGGTGCTGGTGTTGCAGGGCGGCAACGATAGACAGGTTCCAGAGGCAGATCTCGAGCTTTGGCGCGACGGCCTCAGTAATCATCCCAATGCCACATTCAGGTTGTATCCGACGCTCAATCACCTTATGGGCGAGTATGTTGGCGAGCAGGTTCCTTTTTCAGAGTTGGTGCAAAAAGAATACGCGCAGCCAACGCCAGTCGCAACCAAAGTAACCGACGATATAGCAGCCTGGATTGCCAGCCTGTGACTACAATCTTGCGGACGATTTTATCGGCATAACTAATGCCACATAGATAATGATAGTTTTCAGGTGTCACGAGTGTGAGCCTGTCACAGTGTCGCCTTAGTCTTTTTCTTTGAGAAGTGCCTCGTTGTTTAAAACTTTAAAGGAGATTTTGTGGGGGTATTGGCTGTCGCGAACCACGATGCCTTCTTTGTGCAATCCGCTTGGATACTTTCCTGTTGCTTTGGTTAGAAGCTCGTCTTGGTTGTAGGCAAAGCTTTCGCCCTGTTCTTCGAGCGGAACGACTGGCACACCGATGCCATTGCACTCGGCAAGCATCTGCTGATAGGGGATGTAACAGTCGCTGTTCCATTCCTTCCAGTCAAAGACATACCAGACGTACTCAGGCAGGCGCAGCTTATTCTTCTGAATTCCCGGCCCGCAAAGCTCGCCAGTTAAAACGACATTTCGCCCAAGGGCAGGCAGCTTCTCTTTAAGACCGTAGCGATAGACCGGGTCCCAATATAGGGCGTCCGTCTCGTCTTTAATCTCATTGTTGCGGCTACAGCAACCAATTTTACCATCTATACAGTAGACTATGCAGGACGTGCCATCCATCTTTGTGGTGATATAGTAGGGGCGTCCCGCTAGCTCTGTGAGCAAATCGGGGGCAGATTGAATGCGAATCTCGTCTGATGCTGGAATGCCATGCGGTCTAGAGCCAATTATCGTGCCGGATCCGGATGCAGTCTCGGGAATGTACCACTTCATTACATTAAGCTGTTCGGTAACATCATCGCCAATAGCCGCGCCAGCCAGTTCTGGGAAGTCTGACAAGGGCAGCAGCAGGCCTTGCGAAAGCTGCCCGCGCAGTCGCATGGTTCTAATGCGAAAACCCTCGCCGTTATCGTCATTGTTGCGATAAGAGGATTTGCGCAGGAACTCGAAGCGATCGTCAATTGGTAGAAAGCTATCTACCTCAAAGTACACCGCGCTTTGCCCCGGCTGAAACTGACCCTTGTTTACAACGCAGCGCCAACCCATAACCTGCGCAAGTTCAAGGAAATCCGAGTCTTCAATAGGTGAAATATCAATTACTGTTTGCACCGTTGCCAATGCGCGCATTTTGTCTCCTTACTGTATTAAATCTTCGTGCAAGGTCTTCGTAACTAGTTGCTATCATAACAGATTCTGAAAAGCCATTGTGTGCGGTGAGCAAGTGTCTTAGGTCAGATGATATAAGCCTATCCAATCCAGTCATCTCCTTGGCGCACACAACAGAAAGTCAATCACTCAGGTGCGTTTTCAGTCGGCGGCAGACACTATTTACTTGAAAGCTATAAAAACGCAGAAATATAGCTACAAAAATTGCGTAGAAACGCAGATGCCATAAAAGCGAAAACTCATAAAAACGCAGATAACTTATGTGTAAATACTCATAAAAAGTGCTACACTATTCTCAGGCACCGCATTACGAGGTTTAATGCCTGAATCAGACTGTAGCAGCCTGCCTTTTGTGGCATCTAGACTCTGACAGCTGCAGCCAAGTTCAGGCAGGAAACTGTCTCTGTCAACAGCATTGTGATGTTTGCAGACCCTCATCTATAAGAAAGAATGGCAGTGTATGTACAGAAAAGCAATAGAAGAATTATTTGCCTGGAAGAGCAGCTTGCGCAGAAAACCACTTGTAATTAAAGGGGCTCGGCAGGTTGGCAAGACGTGGCTCATGAAGGAATTCGCAAAGGTAGCATATCAAGATTTTTTGTATCTTAGTTTTGACAAGGACGGCGAAGCAGCAAAAGTCTTTAGCGACACAAAAAACCCAAAGCAAATCCTGGAGCGCCTGAGCATGATACGCGGTAGGAAAATACTGCCTGGCGAAACACTTGTATTGTTTGATGAAATACAGGAGTGCCCTCATGCGCTTGGCAGTCTGAAGTATTTTAATGAAGAAGCTAATGAGTACCATATCATCGCTGCTGGTAGTTTGCTTGGTACATATCTCGCAAATCCAACATCATATCCAGTGGGTAAAGTTAATATTCTAAACATGTACCCATTAACCTTTGAGGAATTTTTGGCGGCTACAGACATGGGGATGCATCAATACTTTGAAAGCATTAAATCTGCCAATGATTACGTACCTGCATTTCATCTAAGGATGCTAGAGCACTATAGAAAATACCTTGTTATTGGTGGCATGCCTGAATGCGTTCTGTCCTGGACAGAAAACGCAAACCCACAAGACATAACTGCAATCCAAGCTGAGCTAGTCGCGCTTTATGAAAGTGATTTTACAAAACATAATGCCAAGATTAGCAGCGGGCGGATACTACAGGTGTTTCGCAGTATCGTGCCACAGCTTGCCAAAGAGAACAATGAAAAGTTCATGTATGTTGCTATTGCTAAGAGCGCACGAGCAAAGGATTTTGAGGATGCCATAGAATGGCTTGTTTCAAGCGGAATCGTTTACCGTATTCTCAACATTACAAAAAATGAGTACCCGCTAAAGGCATA
>JAIRQA010000013.1 GCA_031256715.1 Coriobacteriales bacterium
GTCGTGAGACAGTTCGGTCCCTATCCTCCGTGGGCGTAAGAGAATTGAGAGGATCTGTCCCTAGTACGAGAGGACCGGGATGGACGAACCTCTGGTGTACCAGTTGTCGACCAACGGCATCGCTGGTTAGCTACGTTTGGATCGGATAACCGCTGAAAGCATCTAAGCGGGAAGCCGACCTCAAGATGAGTTCTCTCTTTGGTAAGACCCCTTGTAGACTACGAGGTTGATAGGGCGCAGGTGTAAGTGCAGTAATGTATTCAGCCGAGCGCTACTAATCGGTCGAGCTCTTCATCTTTTAATTATTTGTGATTTTTGGTTAGCTTTTAGGCAGACCAGATGTGTGTCCACTATACAGCCGTCAGTGTGCGGGCTCCTTGAGCAAAATCTTCGCCTTTGGTAGAATTTTTTTAAATGCAAGCAGAGCTTCATTGCACTTGATGTAGCTAGCATGCTAGCTTGATAACTTAATATTATGACATACAGAATACCCTGTATGTGCGTAACCTTAGAGCAGGGGGTACACCCGATCCCATTCCGAACTCGGTAGTTAAGCCCTGCATCGCCGAAAGTACTGCGGCGTAGGCCGTGGGAGGACAGGACGTTGCGCACATACAGGGTATTTTATATTTTCACACCAACGCACCTCACTAACATAGAGCCCACTAGCTGTTTTCACCAACGGACTTCTCTAACTTATCGCATTACGTATTTTCATCAGTGAATTCGCGCCAACGATTTTCACCAGCCCACCAGCGATACCTGCAATACCTTGCATACTAGCAATACCAGCAGCAATACCAGCAGTAATAACAATATCAATAGCATATCAACAATTAATGTTTCTGTTCACGCCCTACCCCATGTCATCCTGAGGCGAGCAAAGCGAGAGCTTAAGGCTCTAGTTAGCCAGACCGAAGTGTCAGAGCCTTAAGCATTGCTGCCACGGCAATCTCAGGATGACGCATGGGGGCGTGAACAGAAACCAATTATTCACTGTTAATATTGATATTTATATTTTTTTGGTATAGCAAAAAGAGTTCACGCTTAGAATGTATGTCCATCTTTTTGTAGATATTAGAGATATGCGTCTTAACTGTCCCTTCAGATAATTGAGTTTCATGCTCTATCTGGGCACGCTTATTGCCATCTAGCAGCAATATTAGAATGCGAATTTCACGAGGCGAAAGCCCATATGACGCCGCAAATTTTGCGACAGCCGTTTCTCTGCTTTGGGTTTTTTGCGAAAGAGCCGCATTTTTGCTAAGTGTATTTCTCGCAAAGAGCGCTAGCACGGCAAGAAGTATGACATAGATGACTATCATTACAAAAATACTGGTTGCGAACTCTAAGTTAACTATTAGGTGCGACCAGAGCAGGCTAAGGCTTGCATAGAGTACATTCGAAATACCAGAAATTCTATAGTCTGGCATATTAAGCATGCGAATGCACTCTACTATCACCATCCAGCGCACCAGATGTGCAAATATCTCTATTGCTGTTGTTGTCGTATCAAATGCGCTAAGAAATTGATAATCGTTACTTACGGCCAATATTTGCAGTCCTGCAAGAATAACCGCAAGACCAATTGTGCATCTAAACTGCAATGAGAATTTTTTACGAGGCAGTATGAAAACTAAATAGGTTAAAACTAATAGGATGATGCAAGTGACTATAAGTTCAGCTAATGAAAGCTCCTCCATTCCCGTAAAGTTATTGCGCTTTGTTCCCCATATGCCAATATTTGATAACGCGCGAACAAAAACAAGTGAACCTGTAAATAGAAGCATCATGCCAAGTTGCGTGTATTTGTTAAATCCAACTAAAGGAATAGCAGAGACATACTGCTGTAATGTGCCGCGAAAACTATAAGTGCCAACAAAATAGGAGACAGCAACGAGGATAGGTGCGAAAATAACGAGTAGAATCTGAACTTGCATTGGCGCAAGAAGACTAATAACAATAGAAAACACAGTTTCGCAAACCAAGCTGATGGCGATGCAAATAACAATCTGATCTGTACAAATATTTTTGGCTAAAAACGCGTAGAATCCCCACACCATTAATGCATAACCGCAGCTTGATATAAAGATGCCAACATAAGAGAAGATTTCTGGATTAAAGAGCAGTTGGTGATATGAAATAATAAATGCCCCCGTTGCACAGCTCATTAGAACAGCCATTGTAGACAATATTGCAGTATGAAAACGCTGAATTTGTCGTGCGGCGATAATAAAAACGATGGCAATAAATAGCCTGCCAAAGAGGAAAGCGTCGCGGTTGTATGTGTTTGTGCCTATTGCTGGGTCTACAGGTAAAAGATTGGCGCTGTAGCCAACTACATTTGTCCAAATACCTGCGAGTGTTAACCCAATAGCAAACCAGAACAAGCAAGATAGGGGCACATATCTTGTGGTTGTTGCGAAACTCATAAGACCTCCCTTAAATAGGCTAAACTAGGCTTGATTGGGCGAAAGCATTAGGCATTAGGCGCGTTAGGCGCAGATAGACAAATTGCGCTGGCTATGCAATTGTGCAAATGTATGTAACTTGAGCCATCTAAGCTTACGTTAATGATACAAAAGTATACCTAAGCTAACAATTGCGCACAACCTTTCTCTCCTGTACTCACTTCTCCACAAAAGGATGATACGCCACATGGTAATTTATCGCAATCATCCAAAACATCATCTTTTTTATTGTAGATAGATTCCAAAAAACATTTTTTGGTTTTCTAAAGTTCTGAGCTTTTGGACGATTTCCTATTTGCAAATTAATGTCAAGCTAAGATTTGGACTTTTTCACGCAGGCCGTTCACGCAAACCGTTCACGTAACTGGTCACGCATGCGCAGATTTTTGACGAAGTCCTAAAACGGGATGATGTTGCTTTTGCGACATCATCATAAGGTTAAAGAAATTGGAAGTACAGGGAAGAGGAGTTATTGTGGTAAAGAAAACATGGCAAAAGAACAGAGGAGAGACAAAAGAACCGGGTGCTAATGGTATGTCAACTGAAGGCTTAACGCGCAGGCACTTTTTAGCTGGTGCGGGCATAATGGCTGCCGGAGCGGCAAGCACAGGACTAGCTGCATGCTCAACGTCGCCGCAGACAACAACAATGAACAACAGCAGCAGTGGCACAGGTTTAAGTACTCAGCAAGTATCTTGGGATTACGAGGCAGATATCATTGTAGTTGGAACTGGTCCAGCTGGTCTTGCTTGCGCTGCCGCTGCCGCCGAAGAAGGTATAACGGTAATAGCTATCGATGCCAATGACAAAATTGGTGGCAAAGGAATTCTTGCTGGTGGAAACTTGGGTATTGGTGGCGGCACGCGTATGCAGATTGATGCTGGCTATGAAGAGACCGCCGATATTATTTACGAAGATCGAACAGTTCCCAATTTGCGAACCGACAAGACTATGGTTGTAGATACTATTGATCACCGCGAATACGAAATGGGTCAGTGGCGCAAAATTTCTGGCACCGAAGACGGCGATGGTATGGCGCGTGCATTTGCCGACAACAGTCTGGATACATGGAATTGGCTGGTGGCATGGGAGTACCTTTTATTAAGGCAAATGTTAGCTCGATGTCGGCAGTGTATCGTGGTTCGCGCTATTACACAACTACAAGCCCACGGCTTGTAGATCGTGACAATGGCAAAGAAGGTGACATGCAAGCAGGCGGTGCTGGTCTTTGCTGGCCAATTTATGACACAGCGCTCCAGAATGGTGCCGAGTTCATGCTCAATTGCAAAATGACCAAGATAATTCGTGAGAATGGCGACCGCTCTGGTCGTGTGCTTGGCATCGAGGCATCATTTGAGGGAAAGACAATATATCTGCGAGGAACAAAGGCAGTTTTTCTTGGAACAGGCAGCTGGAATAGCAACCCTACCTTAAAGCAGCTTTTTAATCCTTGGTTAACTAAGTATCCGCATGTCTCTGGCGAGCCATATGTCTTTAATGATGGAAAAGGAGTCGAGCTCGCACTGGACGCGGGAGCATCGTTAGCTACAGACCGCGGCAACGATTGGCATGGCTGGCATCGCCATCCTGGTTCTGTGTGGCACAGCATCGATCTTCCGTTTGGTGTGCCAGGCACAGCAGAACCACTAGATAGCGAATGCATCTATGTTAATGCTCAAGGAGAGCGCTTTATGAACGAAGAGATTGGCGAGCATAGTCCGCCATGGGTGGGCGGTTCGCATCCATTTCATTTTGCCCAATTGTGCGCCGCACAAACTGTTGATAAGGACGGTCCGGTTGTTTGGATAATTCTAGATGAGGAATCTAGGGCTAAACAAGGACTTGAGTTTACCGTTGGCACAATTGTTGAGGACAGTATGTATACAGTGTCTGAAACCATTGAGGGATTGGCGTCAAAGATTGGCTGCAAGCCTGAAACTTTGTTAGCAACAGTTACTCGTTATAATGAGCTAGTAGATAAAGGCGCCGATGAAGATTATCACAAACAGCATCTGGACGCAAAAATAGCGCAGGCTCCATTTCATGCTATTAAGTGGGGTATTCAGAAGCACAATACTCTTGGCGGGATAACGATCAATCCTAAATCGCAGGTGCTTGACTGGCGGCTTGAGCCTATCAGTGGTTTATATGCTGCTGGAGAATGTGCTGGTAACATGGATTTGATAGGCCTTGCAAAGCCTATAGTTTTTGGACGCATTGCAGCAATGACTATTGCCAAGGAAGAGTGAAAACATTGGATTCAAACTGTTATACTAGGCAATATTCTACTAGGCAATATTCAAATCGCAACCCAAGCCATAGCTCAAGCCACAAAGCGAGGCGTAATCCAAGCCATAGCTCAAGCCACAAAGCGAGTCGTAACTCAAGCCATAGCTCAAGTCGCCAGATAAGCTGCAATACAAATCCTAAGAGCGGCTACAACTTAAGGCGATGCTTAAGGCGCTGGCTTAACACAAGAGCAATTTTAACGACTATTGTTTTAGCTTTTGTTGTTGCACTTGCTATGCTTGCGGGAGCATGCGCGCCGCAAAATGAAAACACGCAAGGAGCTGCTACCGCAAACAATGCCGCAAACAATACCGCAAACAATACCGCAAACAATGCCGCAACTGCAACTGGAGCCGCAACCGAGAACAATGCCGCAAACCAGAGCAATTCTGCCGCCTCTACATCTACGCAGCAGAGCTCGGATACAAATTTAGAATACACAACCAACTTTGTTTGGGCAAAGGATTCTAATTGCGGTGTCTGTCACAAAAGCGAGCAAGCATCCTTAGAAGGTGGTACGACGCAAGCGTCTTTGCATGCGAAACGTGGAGCAAGCTGCACAACATGCCATGCAGACGAGACGGCAATGCAAAAGGCTCATGTTGGCAAGACAAGTTCATCTAAAGTGCCATTGCGCCTTCGCACCACCAAGGTTGCAGACAGTAGCTGCTTTAGCTGCCACGACAGTAATCATGCAGATGCCGAAACATTAGCCACCCTGACAACAGCTAGCACAGCGCTTGTAGACAAGCAGGGCACAACGGTTAACCCGCACCAGTTGCCAGCCAACAATGACCACAATATCTTTACCTGTGGTAGCTGTCATGCCACACACAAAGACGAAGACATTGGTAAGTATGTCAAGCAGCAATGTGTTGCTTGCCACCACGAGAATCAATTCACATGCGGCGATTGCCACGAAATTTAAAGTTTGATGTAGTCATATAGTTATATATTTGCATTTTCGTATATTTTTTATGTTGAGAAACCCTCCCGCTGTGCTCGTTAGTTTAGCGGGAGGCTTTTTCATTATGGGCTACGCTAGTTAAAAATTTGAGGAATCGGCAAAAGAACAAGGCTAGAAGCGAAGCTGCCATTTCCTCGGACTTTTCCTCGGATGCAAAAAAGTAAAAAGTCGCGCTTGACAGCGTAACAAAACATTGTTATACTGTTTACAAGTAATGGAACAATGTTATGTTACGGAGGTGAAAGATGAGCAAAAACTTTGAGCAAGAAGATAGTGGCACGTTGGCAGATGCAACCAAAGACGCATCAGTTGTGACAATCTTGACAACTGAAAGCCAGAGTCAAATGGCATTAGGTGCAAATGAGCCAGAAAGCGAGGAGCAAAAGAGCGGCGGCAATTCAGAAATTACAAAAAAAGAACTATTGGCGCTAACAGGTATTTCTTATGGCCAACTTTACCGTTGGAAGCGTGAGGGACTGATCCCTGAAGATTGGTTTATAAAGCGCTCGGCATTTACAGGGCAAGAAACTTTTTTTGTTCGCGAGCGCATATTGGAACGCGTTGCGGCAATCCAAGCGATGAAAGATGTTGCATCGCTAAGCGAGATAAAAGAGGCACTATGTAGCGCTCCTGAGCTTCTAAAGACTCGTGCAACCCTGCTAGCGACTACAGAAATGGGCGAAGAACTTCTTGACAAAATAATTAATAGTCGTACACCAAAGAAGTTGTCGTTAAGCAGTTTGGCGGCAATCGTGGCAGTTTATGAGGCTGCTATAGAGTATGGCGTTAATACAGATGAATGTGTCAGATTAACATCGGATGCGCTAACTACGTTGTCAGACTACAGGCAGACGCCAACTATCGTTGCTATTTTTAGAGCAACAAATGCCAGTAAATTACACTTTATGATTAGCGATGGCGCACAAGTGCCACTATGCGATAGCGAAATAGCAGTTTTGTCGTGCAAGAGCATAGATAATATCGCGGAGCGCTTGCGCCTTAGAATAACAAGTTGTCAGATGCAGGAGAAAAGTTAATAATGCGCTTAAGCTAACTGGAGCTAGCTGAAGCTACTTGAAATCATCTGAATCTATCTGAAAGCAGAAGAAACAAAAGTTAGCGAAGCTAAACTTATGTAAGCAATGTAAGCAATGCAAGTAATGCAAGCAATGTAAACGATGCGAAAAACTTAAAGCAACTGAAAGCACCTTTAAAGCACCTTAAAGCAAATGAAAGCAAACTTTACAAGGATGAAGCAATGATAAACGAGAAAGGTAACTAAAATGGCAAGAGAAAAGCATAACGACAATGGCAAATCCGGTAATGGTGCAGACTGGCACTATAAGGTTTCGGGCAATATGGGCAAGGGTCATATAGATGGTGTGATTACTTTTCCGGGCGGCGAATTTGAGGATTTGCGTATTAGCGGCGTCACAACTTGCGAGGGCGACATTGTTGCTAAGCGCATGGACATTGATGGTGTTGCAACCTTTAAGGGTAATGTTTTGTGTACAGATTTCGACTGTGACGGTGTTACAACTGTAGAGGGCTGCGTTAAGGCAACAACTGCAGACATAGATGGTGTGACAACTATTAATGGTGACAAGTTAGAAGCAGATCGCATTCGCTGCGATGGCGTTATTTCTGTAAATGGACAAGTGTCTGCAGATGTTATTACTGCCGCAGGCTTTATTAACGCCAAAGAGATAGTTGGAGACAGCATAACCATACATTCATTTAGAAAATCATTTGTGTTTAAACTCTGGCTAAAATTTAAGGAAGCAATTGGCTCGGATGACTTTTCTAAAGTGGAGTTAATAGAAGCTACAACTGTAGACCTTAGGGGTGTTCGCGCAAAAATTGTCTCTGGAGAAAATGTAAAGATTGGCCCTGGGTGTGTGATTGGTCGCGTAGATTGTACCAATGAACTTGAGATAGACCCCGATGCCGAAGTTAAGGAGGTTGTTAAAGGGTAGAGGCGCGAGTGCAAATACCATTCGCGGTGCTTTATTGATGTCATTCATAAAATACACACACAAACGGTATACTGTGAATAAAGTGCTATTGTCTGCAATGCAGGAATTTTAGTATCTGCTAAATGCGAAAGCTCAAACGAGTCCCAAATGAGCTTTAAAGACTAATCTGTGTCGCTGCGGGCGGCAGAATGGAGACAATTGTGACAAAGCTGTTTATTAGGCTGCTGCTGATTGTCAGTATTGCTATAACATCGGTGTCCTATACATTTTATTACGATTATATAGATTCGCTGCGTATAAACTCTCTTGCCAAAAATGAATATCAGTTAGAGTTTTACATTCGCGATAGCACAAAGACTATAACACAGACACTTGCAGAGTATGAACAAATAAGCACTAAATATCATGTATCTGTAATAAAGGTAACTGAAGCATATGATACGATGGAAGAAATTATCTATTCGGGCGTCTTTTATAATGAGACCTTTCCTGTGAACATGATATCACTTACTTCCGGTGCGTTTATTGCCGCCGCAGATGAGTTCTTAAGCAGCGTAGAAACTAACGAAAACAAGCAGGTAGGTACGCTCTTCGAATTTATGGGAAATAGCAAAGTCACCATAAATACGCTAGCTAGCTATTATGATAGCAAAGGAATAGTTGATGGCAATTACCGCATTGTCTCTGCAGAGCCATATGACGCGAATGCAGTTCTTAATGAACTCTCTGCTTTTTTTGATGTCGAGAAAAACACGCTAACCAAACAGCTTAGTGCTAAGGTTGTCTATGGCAGCAATATCACCATATTTTCTGTAGCCGCAATTATCTTCATGGCTTTGATATTTGCGCTGCTAATAGTTAGTGTTCCCATAAAATGCGCTAAAGAAATGGCAGTGCAAAAGCTTATGGGTTTGTCGTCTTGGCAAATTTGGAGAGCATACCTAAAAGGATTGCCAACTATTGTAGCAGCGGCAATAGCAGTTGTAGATGTCATACTACTTATTATCATACGAAGTTATTCGTTTGATTTTCTTCTAACCTTGCTTTTATTAGAGCTTGCAACTTTTATTGTCTTTGTTTGCCTCTCTGCACTGATGTTGTTTATACTAAGCAAGCGAAGATGTGCCGACGTGCTTAAAGAATCAATCTCACTTAAAATTCCTTTGGTTATTGCAACTATACTAAAAACCGGATATCTGATTTTGCTTGTAGCTTTTTCTCTTGCCGCGTCTCCATCTTTGGCTACGGTTTTGTCTGAATCGCGAGCACAACAGGCATGGGATGAATATGGTGATCTTTATGTGCTAAGCGCGTTTACGGTAACCGACGAGGATCTAGATGCACTAGCGAGTGGTAAAAGGAATTCTGTTGAGAAGTTCAATAGCATCTACCGCTTGTTAAATTCAGAATATGGTGCGATTTTTGCGTCAAGCGCAACAAATGTTAATGTCTTAGAAATGCCTTATGGTGACGAAAGTACTTTTGGTAGCACTGCACTTGACGAGCAACTACTTACGCGCATGCTAGTAAACCCAAATTACCTTGCGGCTTTTCCGCTTTATGACAGCAATGGCAAGCAAATTGTAGTTAGCGACAACGAGACAAGTGTAGTTTATTTAATACCTGCAAGCAGGGAAGATGAAAAAGATATGCTTGTAGATTTGTGCAGAAAACTTAGCTCCTCATACTTTTCTGCTTTGGCACTAAACCAGCAAAAGATTATTGTTTACCAAGACAATTCGCCATTGTTCTCATTTAACACAAATGTTTCGGCAGATACCGGCTATTATCTTGCTGCCCAAGCGATAACAGTATTAACTGAAGCTAACGCCATTGATTCATTTGTTTGGGGTTTGCAATCTAATAACGTTAATGCCCCGGTAAAGCTTCCTGCCAATACAGACATACAAGCGCTTCAGTCTGCTTTAGAAAGCACGGCAGTGGCAGAAAATGATTTAAAGTTTGACACTATCAAGAACTGCCTTGCGCAGCAGCTAAACTCGATGCGAACCGCAGCAGTGATTCTTTTGATAGTGTATTTGGCATTGTTTATTGTTAGTGTTCTTGCAAGTGTTTTTCTGGTGCAAATAATTCTTATGGCAAAACACCGCTGGCTTTTAGTTGCAAAATTGCATGGAATAGCATTCTTAATGCGCTATAAATATGAGGTGATATTCTACATTGCTCTTTCTGCTTTGTCGCTTCTTGCTGCTGTTAGCTTCTCGCAGAACCTAACAGCCTTGCCACTTTTGCTGGCAGCCATTATTGTGGATATCATTGTAATCTTGTTATATATTCACCATCTAGAAAAGAAAAACCTGTCTTTACAATTGAAAGGTGCGTAATTTGCCATGAAGTTACAGACCAAAACAAACACACAGCTCAACGAAAACGCGCAGCAAGTAGCTAACACACAGCACAACGAAAATGCACTATCTGCTTTGAATGCTCAGCACAACGAAGATTTGCAGTTTACTGCGAGTGCTCAGCTAACAACGAAAACACAGACCAATGCAAGTGCGCAATTTGGCACGCGCACACAGACTGCCACTAATAGTAAGTCAGGTATAGATTCAGAAAATGATATTATTAGGCTTTCGAGCATAAAAAAATCTTTTGGCAGACGACTTATTATTGACAACCTTAGCGTCGGAGTTAAATTTGGCGAGATGCTTGCGATTTGTGGCAGCTCTGGCACAGGAAAATCTACGCTGCTTAATATCATGGGTTTGCTTGAGCCTTATGACTTTGGCGAGTATTGTCTTTTTGGTGCGGCTAGTCCAAAACCAGACACGCGTGCGGCACAACGCTGTATCAGGAATGAAATTAGTTATCTTTTTCAGAACTTTGCGCTTGTGGATGATAGAACAGTTAAAGATAACCTTGGCATTGCGCTATATAATACCAAGATGTTGCCAAAGGAAAAGTTGGAAGCAATGGAGTATGTTTTGCATAAGGTTGGCTTAGATGGATTTTTAAACGCGCGAATTTTTGAACTTTCTGGTGGAGAACAGCAGCGAGTCGCCATAGCTCGCTGCTTGCTTAAACCAAGCAGACTTGTTTTGGCAGATGAACCAACCGGGTCTTTAGACGATAGGAATCGCGACGAGATTATTCAGATGCTAAAAGACATTAATGCAACTGGAAAGACTGTCGTGATTGTCACTCATGATCCGGTAGTTGCCGGCGCTTGCAATCGTACAATAGAACTTACTCAACCGTCCCATAAACAAGTCCCCATCCATGACCACAAATAGCAGAGTTAAGCTGGTCGCAAAGTCGTTGGCGGTTGTAGGCGTTAGGCGGTAGCAGGCTAACAATCTCTATAAGATCACTGCAAAGATCATTGCTTTCGGCAGCAAGAATTACATCTAATCTACTTACGCGCTTTTTTTCGCGAAAGAGAGAATCTATTAGCCTTTGCAGAGAGCCAAATTCATCGGAAGTTTGCAAAGTGACTGCCAAAACGGGCTGTATTGCTGTTGGTTCGTTTGTGGGTGGGGTAGTGTTTCTCAACATTATTCCTTATTGTCTTTGGGCATTAGCACTAGGAAAAGACAGCCTAAAAAGAAGAGCGTGGCTATCGAGAGTATGCCAATAGAGGCGCTGCCGGTGGCAAAGGTAAAGAAGCTTAGTAGTGCTGTGCCTATGATTGCTGCGTATTTGCCAAAGATATCAAAGAAGCCGTAGTACTCGTTGCTGTGCGACTTATCAGGAATCAGGCGACCAAAGTAAGACCTGGACAGCGCCTGTATTCCACCTTGAAATAGTCCTACGCAGATGGCCATAATCCAGAATTCTGGTACGCTATCTAAGAAGAACGCGGCATATAAGGTGATAAGCGCGTATGCTATTGTGCTAGCAATAAGCATCGTGCGCGCTCCAAAGTGTTTGGCTAAGCGTCCAAAGACTAATGCCGATGGAAAGGCGACGACCTGAGTGGCAATTAAGGCGATGACAAGGTTAGTAGAATCAAGGCCAAGGTCGGTGCCAAAGCTGGTGGCCATTTTTATAATAGTGTGTACGCCGTCGATATAACAAAAGAATGCCAGCATAAAAAATAGCAGATGTTTGTTGTTAGCGATGCTTTTAACTGTTTTTGTCAGACCCTTAAATGTGCTAACAATGGGGTGCGCAACCTTAGGCTTCATATGCCTTTGGCGGACGTTTTTAATTAGGGGTATGGCAAACGCGCCCCACCAAAGTGCTGTGATAACAAAGCTGATGCGCATGCCCATGATCTTGTCTATGCCAAATGCTTCTGAGCCAAAAATGATAACAATGCAGGCAATAAAGGGTACAAGCGAACCTATGTATCCCCAGGCATAGCCTTTTGTAGAGACAGAGTCGTAGTTTGACTCATCGGTGGCATCTACCAAAAAGGCATCATAGAAAACCATCGAGCTATTAAGCCCTATTGCCGCAATGATGTAAAGGATAAGAAACGGCATTGCAGTGCTGGGAATACTAAGGGCCATGCAGGCCACAAAGCCTGTGCCTACAGAACCAATGAAAAACTTCTTTTTGTTCTTGGGGTAGTCTGCCAGTGAGCCAAGAATTGGCATTAGTAAAGCTACTATTAGTGCTACAACGGTTTCGGCCATGCCCCAAGCAACAACTAGCGAGTCGCCCTCTGCTATCATGCTGCCAAAGTAAATGGGCGCAACAGCAGTTGAGAGCATCATAAATGCTGAGTTGCCAACATCGTAAAGCACCCAACTGAGCTCGCGGATATTCATTGCGCTAGAGACCTTGGCAGCTGATTTGTTTGTAGCTGTGTCTGCAGCTTTGTTAATAGCCATGCATGTGATCCTGTCAGTAATTTTTGCAAGTTAGTTTTGTCTGGTGCATATTTACGTCGCGAATTTGCATTGCGGTTTTTTGCCGTAAATTCATGCTAAATTCAAGTTGCAAATTTAATGCGCACCAAAAAAACCAATCGGTGATATTATAGTGCATATGCCAGCAGCAATTACACATTATCTTTTTGCATTAGACTTATTGGAAGAGTTTAAGCCTTTAACGTGCGCTTCAGCAGTATCGCCAGTGCCTTTAACTGCTAGCGGCGCGGACTTATCACCTGCAAAGACATTAACTGTCGCTGAAACGCCGTTGCCTAACAAGACGCAGTCAACCATGCGTACCCCCTCCACGTCATTTTTTGCCAGATTTAAGGCTGTAGAAGAGCGCAATGCTTTTATTTTGGGCAATCAGGGTCCTGATCCTTTGTTTTTTGCCTTGCGTACGCCGCAGTTAGTTAAATACAAGAAATTCGGTCAGAATCTGCATAAGTATAAAATTTCTGACAGTATTGCATTTGCGAAAGAATATATACAAAGCTGCAAGATGCAAGGCAACATAAAAGAAGCTGCTGTTCTTGATGCCTATGTTCAAGGTTATCTTTGTCACTACGTGTTAGATAGCATAGTTCATCCTTTTGTTTACGCGCAACAATATGCACTCTGTGCTGCTGGTGTGCCTGGCCTAGATATTAGAGATGGTCAAGTTGTTCATGCTCGCATAGAAAGCGACCTAGATGTCTGGATGTTAAATAAGCGACAGCTAATTGCTCGTGCGCCGGATTCAAGCAACCTGTGTAAAAAAACTTTAAGCTGTCATTCTAAACTTGATTCAGAATCTAAAGCAGCAGGACATGATATAGCGGTGCAGGCCCATAATGACGTTTCTGCACAGCATGATAATACAGATTACGCCAAGTTAAACCATGAGTTGCCGGAGGGGCAACAGCAAGTCTTTTCTCGACATAATATTAGTGACTATACTAGTAAGATATTATGTGTACATGATAATATGCTAGCAATAATCGATAAGCTATACAAATACATAGCTAAAAATGTTTATGGGATTAGTATTGCGCCGCGGGCGTTTACTCGCTGTGTTGCCGACATGAGGTTGACGCTAAATACTTTATATTCGGTTGAGGGAGGTGTGCCGCGCAGCGACAGTGCTTCAAGTAAAGCCATAGCCATATGCGGTGACAGTGTGCCGCGTAACGCTATAGCTTTTTGCAATGGATGCGAGATGCTTAACGCAAGTAAACTAAGCAGAAGCAGACTTCACACTGCGTTAGTGGCGGCAGAGTCGCGTATTCGTCGTCATTCGCTGATTTTGGCTATGACACCAACGCTGAGTGCAAGTACAGGCGATGCTTTTGCAAATAGCGATATGAATTTGTGGAGAAACCCTTTCACCGGCAATAGTAGCTCGATGAGCTTTGAAGATTTATTTGCGCATGCTCAAATGTGCGCGCTTGAGCGCTTACGTCATTGGCAAGATGACAATCTGAGTGGCATTTCTTTTGCGTTGAACTTTGAGGGCGAGCCAGAGTGCGAGGTTGGTGAATAGTGCGCGAACTCTAGCGTCGTGTTGGCAATGGTGTTACCGAAACGAGCCAGAGTGCGAGGTTGGTGAATAGTGCGCGAACTCTAGCGTCTGAAGCATTTCGCATTCATTTTGGCGACGTTTGTGCCAAGGTTGTCAACAATATCTACAGTGTAAAAGCCCACCGATTGTCCACTTTTCACTACACTGCATGTTGCTATTAAGCTGGTACCTTTTGGTGAGGCCAGATAATCAATCGTGTTGCTTATAGAAATAGTGGGGTTTTCGCCCAGATTAGAGCAGACTGCTAGCGCGTAATCTGCAAGTGTAAAAATTGCACCGCCCATAATTTTCCCCATTCCATTTTGATGCCGTGGCTCTAGCTGCAAAGAGCAGACGGCTCTTCCGTAACATGCGTCATCTATGCGGCAGCCAATGCTGGTGGCAAAGCGATCTTGCATGAAAGCGGCATGCACTTGCTGCATATTGGCATGTCTAGGAAGAAAATGTGTGCTTGATGAGTCTGTTGTGTATCCTGAGTTTATTAGACCCGTTAGACCAGCGTCGGTTGTTAAATCTGCAGAGGTTGATGTGCTGGTTATATCTGCCGCATCTCCTGAGTTTATTAGACCCGTTTCGCCATCTAAGTTCGTCGAGGTCATTGTGCTAGCTAATCTCGCTAGATCAGTCTGGCATGCCGAGTCAGTTTGCGGTAAGGGCTTAGATTGCAATTGTCCCTCTTTTCTTTCGCGGTATTCTTTTATGGTATTTCCGTCTGCTAAGTGGTTTTACATCTGCTAAATGATTTTGCATCTGCTAAGTGCTTTTATATCTGCAAAGTAATTTTACATCTGCAAAGTATAATAGATGTTTGTGCTATCTGTATGTGCGAATTAAATTTTCTGCAGCTAGACTTTAGCAGTTAGTCGCGGATATTTTTGCTGTACTAAGCCCCACCACATGTCATCTAGATGCGAGCGAAGCGAGAACTTAAGGATCTGGCTCGCCAGTCTGAGGTGTCAGATTTTGAGCATTGCCTTGCGGCATATGAGGACGACGCAGGGTGTTTGTGGTGTGGGCGTGGGCGGCAGGGGGCGTGTGGAGGTGTGGGGGTGTGGGTGTCAGGGAGGTGTGGGCGTTGGCGCGAACAGTGCAACAGTCTCAGTGCGGTCTCATATTGTAACATAGCATACGTTGACAGTCTCATAATGGCATGCTAGCATACTATCTTAAGCTAACATCAGCAAAGCATATGTAACAGAATTCATATGTAACAGAATTCATGTGTAATAGAATTACTGAAGCACCTATATTAACTTTCTAGTTTTGCTAGGGGATGAGTTTCAGTGAGGCACTTCTTAACATATTATATTTAATATAGATGACAAAACTTAAGGTTTACGTATTTTGTAATTAAGGGACTGCTGGTGTAAGGGAAAAAGGGAAATTCATGGGCGGAGTCTCTCTGTGCGGGTTTGGCGTCAAGTCATGTTAGTAGAGGAATGAAACAGGAGATTTAGGTGCGCAAAACGAATGCAAGAAAAGTACAGTTGTTAAAGTTATCGCTTAGTTGTTCTAAGGGGATGGCGTTTAATTATTCATCGTTAAGCGGTGGCATTAATTACCGCTGCGATTGTTGCCTTGCGCAATGCGATGAAGCCAAAGTCGTTAATCGCGAGGGGAGATAAGCGTGTTTGGAGAAAAATCATTTTCACTTGTCATGCGCGGCGTGGGTGCTATGCTTGCAGTTATGCTTACAATGTCTGGAATTCTTGCAAACGTGACGCCGTTGCCATTAAGCTCAGATGATGCGCAAACAGTAAGCACGGCAACTGAAGCGGCATCTGAAAC
>JAIRQA010000047.1 GCA_031256715.1 Coriobacteriales bacterium
AACAATGGCAGCTTTAATGCTTATCGTGCTTTTGTTTTGCACAGTATATCTTATTGCCACAAGTCATAGCACCATAGCACCACCTTATGCCGAGGCCACAGAGTTTGATGGGGTTAAGGCTTACGCAAGAACAAATGTTCGCAAGGATATAAAGACCACTTAAATTATAGAGCTAAATGCAGTCATGCGCACAGACTGAAAAGCGCATACGTTAATAGTTATTCGCGCATTCAGCTTGATGTAGCACGATTGTTTGCTTGGTATATTAATAGTTACTATAGAGCGGCAAAATTTCGTAATGCAAAAGGAAAGGAGCAAGTATGAGTGAGCGACAAACAGTGGCTAATATTGCTTTGTGGCTAAAACATAAGTCAAGTTATGATTTGTGTTGCAACAAAGCAAAAGAAAGGAGGCAAAAATGGTAAAGCGAATTGAGGAGGTCGTAGAGCAAGGTGGAACAAATGAAATCCGCCCAGACTTTTTTCGCGAGCCGCCGGTAAAATACACTGGTGGAGACCTGCCTTGGCAATGGGAGGAAGATGGCATGGTTGTCACCAGGTCTGCCTCTTGGGCAGCTCCAGGTTGTCATGATGGTTGCGGAGTTTTAATTTATACAGACAAGCAGACAGGTAAGTTTATTAAAGTTGAGGGCGATGAAGACAATCCCTACTATCAAGGGCGACTTTGCGCACGCTGCATAACGCTTAAAGAGGCTATTTATCACCCAGATCGTGTGTTGTATCCAATGAAACGCGATCCAAAATTTAGAGGTCAACCAGATAAGTGGCAACGCGTAACTTGGGATGAGGCGTACGCTCTGATAAAAGAGAGATTTGATGAAATTAAGGCCAAATATGGCGCAAAATCAATTGTGTTTTCGCTGGGTACTGGTCGCGGAACTGCACCTTATATGACTCGCTTACAATACGCTTTTGGTTCGTCACAGTATGCATATTTCCTTTCTGGTAATTCGTGTTATGTGCCCAGAGTTGCAGCATCTTTTGTGTTGATGGGCGCTTACACCTGCCCAGATACAGCTCAGTACTTTATCGACCGCTACGACCATCAAGGATGGGTGCCGCCAAAGAACATTTTTGTTTGGGGTAACAACCCGCTAATTGCAAATGCCGACGGTAATCTTGGTCATTGGATAGTCGACTGCATGAAGCGAGGGTCAAAATTAATTACAATCGATCCTAAGCTTACCTGGCTAGCAGCCAAATCTGAGCTTTGGTTGCAAATTCGCCCTGGAACGGATGCTGCTCTGGCCCTAGCAATGGGTAAAATTATTGTTGAGGAGGATCTGTACGACCACGAGTTTGTAGACAATTGGTGCTATGGATTCGAGCAGTATTATGAGGCTACAAAAGAGTGGGATTTAGCGCGGGCATCAGAGGTAACTTGGATTCCAGAAGAAAAGATTCGTCGCGCAGCATATTTAATGGCAGAGAAACCTAGCTCAGTGCAATGGGGTTTGGCTATCGATATGACCATGGAATGCATTGCGGGTTCGGCAGCTATTGTTGATCTTTGGAGCATTACTGGACAGATTGACATTCCTGGCGGCATGATTACTACTCACCAGCCATTTAATATTCAAACTTGGAATCCGCCTGATCCTGCCGAAAGTCTAACTATCGAGGAGCAGAAGGCACGCATTGGTGGGGATGATTTTCCTGCGTTAAAGTATTCCGGTGTTGTTTTAACTCAGGCAGATATGACTATCGACCAAATGCTCAGCAGCCGTCCATATAAAATTCGTGCCAATTGGATACAGTCAACCAACGCTTTATCCTGTACGGCGCAACAACCAGATACGCGGATGGAACAAGCGTATTGCAATGCAGAATTTAATGTTATGCTTGATCCATTTATGACACCAACAGCGCAAGCATGTTGTGACGTCTTTTTACCTGTTTGTCTCTACCCAGAGCGCAATGGCATTCGCTCAATTTACTATTTCGTTCAAAACACAAATAAAGCCTGTAAGCCATTAGGCGAAAGCAAGTCAGATATGGAAATCTGCTGGGAACTAGGGCGACAGTGGAATGCAGAGATGTGGCCTGGCGATACGGTAGAAGAATTCTTCTCCTTTACCATGAAGGAAGTAGGCATGAGCTTTGAGGAGACTCGTGAGGAGAATTGGATTTATCCAGAATTTCATTATGAGAAGTTCCGCAAAGGCGAACAGCGTCCAGATGGGCAGTTAGGCTTTAATACGCCTACAGGACGAATAGAGCTTTATTCAACTTTGTTTGGGCAATGGGGGCAAAAACCTGTTCCGCATTACGCAGAGCCGCCTTATAGTCCTTACAATGTGCCGGACGGCTTTAACAAGGAAGAGTATCTTCAGAGATATCCACTAATCATGACAACTGGCGCGCGCCAATGGGCATCGTTTCACTCTGAACATAGGCAGATCCCGCACCTAAGAGCCCTGCATCCAAATCCTGAATTTGAGATTTCGCCGCAGACAGCAGCAGAGCGGGGTATAAAGCAGGGGGATTGGTGCTGGATAGAGAATCATATTGGACGCATACAGCTAAAGGCAAATATACAACCAATTCTAGATTCACGTGTGGTGTCCTTAGATCACGCTTGGTGGTTTCCTGAACGTGACGCAAAAGACTCCTTAGATAAGAATGGCAAGCGTATGGGCAGTTATGGCACATATGCTTCAAATCCAAATGTAATAATTCAGGCAGGGTGCGGCGAGAGTGGTTTTGGTAACAACTGCAAGTCTCAGTTATGCCAGGTATATTTATGCGAGCCCGAAGAAATATATGCTCAGACAGACATGGCAGAAATCGCATTGCGTTTTGCCCCAAATGAGGAGTTGATCTAAATGTCAGAAAACTCACAAAGCACTGAAGCCTTTGGGCTGCTTATTAACTATGAATATTGTACAGGTTGTCACTCATGTGAAGTGTCATGTCAGATGGAACATAATTTGCCAACAGACCGTTGGGGAATTAAATTGCAAAAGATTGGACCTTGGCAAATCAAGCAGGATGTTTATCAATATGATTTTGTGCCAATTCCTACCGACCAATGCGATCTATGTGCCAGCCGTACTTCTAAAGGCAAAAAGCCATTGTGTGTTAAGCATTGCCAAAGTTTGGTGATGGATTATGGTAAGGTAAACGATTTGCTTAAGCGCTTTGATGGAAAAAGTAAGTTTACAATTTTTGTGCCAAAGTCGGGAACGAAATCTGAGGTAATCCAAGTTAGTTAAGTGCTTAGAAGTATGAAAAACCAAAGCCCTCGCCGTAAACTTTAGACGAGGGCTTTACTACTTACTAGCGCGTCATGAAGATTGTGTCATCTGCTACGGCAGGAATATAACTGCCTTTGAACCTTTTGCATCTAATCTTTTCGCTAGCTCGTCTACCGGTCCCCACTCTATGACATTTGCTAGACAGTGCAACACACAACTTGGTATGCCACCATCATTTACACGAGTCTCGCATAGGTCGCAATAGCTGGTTGGAAATGGTAGGTAGTTCCATTCAAGTTTCTTTGATTCCATCTCATAAGGGCCAAACTCTTGCATTTTTATTCCCCATTTGTCATGACCAAAACCATGCTCATTCTTGCAAGCTAGTTCGCAGCTCTGACATCCAGTGCAATATTCGTAATCAATCATCAAGCCAACTTTAGCCATGATATTCCCCCTTGCCTCTAAGGATTTGCTCTTCTACAGGAGTCTTGTATATCTTTACTGGTAATTGCTTGTAGGGAGCGCCAAAACCCATTTTGCCTAAAACACGATGCGGAACCAAGCTATTAATATTGGATTTCCATACACCAAAAAGATTTGGCTCCTCACCATCCTCCTCAGGATACCACCAGCCATGTGCAACAGACACAACATCTTCGCGCACTATTGGTGTCACTTTTGCTATCTCATGGCAGCTGCCCCAAGGATTTTCTATAGTGACTTCATCGCCGGTATTTATACCAAGTTCAGCAGCAACCTTGGGGTGGATTTCTATATATGGTGCTGGCGTTAACCTGCGAAGAGATGGAATTTGTCTATGTTCACTATGAAACGAGGCATAGTAACGCGCTCCAGTGGTGCAGGTTAGCGGATACTCTTTTGCTAAGTCAGGGCGAGCTTCTGCACCAAGTTTTGGAGGAAAGTAATAAGGTAGTGGCTCATCGCCCATACGATTGTATCCTGTTGCCCAAAGTTCAACGCGTCCAGTTGCAGTCTGAAAACCCACTTGACCGTCAGCGCGAATCAAACCGCGCTCATGTTTGCGATAGCCGCCGATGTCGTTTATTGCCACAACCTTTTCTGAAAGTTCTTCCCATGTGGTTCCTAGCTTGCCAACATCATCAATCAGATATTCCTGAACAGTTTTAAATGGGTAGTCGTCTAAGAATGCATTGCCAAAGTGCACAAGCATTTCTAGGTCGGATTTGCATTCTCCCACCTGTAAAGCTTTATTTATGGCGCCAGCGATACCCATCTGACAACCCTGATTGGTCATTACTATGCCATCATGTTCTGCCCACGTTGCCAAAGGAAGCACAACATCTGCCAATGCCATTACTGTTGGAGTCATAAACATTTCTTTTGCAACTACAAATTCCATTTTCATCAGGGCATCATGCCAGCGCTTTGGTTGAGCACTGCAAGTTGGCGAAAGAAGATTTGTAGAATCAAACCAGGCCATTTTTAGCTCGTATGGACGTCCTGTCTCTAGAGCTTCTAAGGTGATATCTGGATGAGTGGTGTTCAGAAGCACTTTTACAATAGGGTAGGTATCCCAACCGATGCATTTGTTCTTAAGTTCCTCGGTCATAGAGTCAGTGCATCCAGTCATCTCAAACTGCATTTGCACACCAACAACAGTGCCTCCAGGAACGTCCAAATTGCCTGTGATAGCAGCCATTGCAATTAAACCCTGTGTAACCTGACAACCATTGGGATTTTGGTCTACAGCTACGCCCATTAATAGGCTCCAGTGATGCTTCCCATCATAACCTAACTTGCGCGCACAGGTAACAATTTCTTCTGCAGTTATACCGCATGTTTTGGCAGCAAATTCGGGCGTGTACTCTTGCACTCGCTCTTTAAGTTCATCAAAACCATAGCACCACTTGTCTATAAAGTCATGATCTACTAAATCTTCATTAATTAAGACATTAAGAATGGCCAAAACCAAAGCTGCATCGGTACCAGGGATAAGTTGCAAAACTTGGTCTGCCCGGGTTGCTAGCCAATTCATGCGCGGGTCTACCATTATCAGTTTGCTGCCGCGTTTCATGATTTCGATAAGAGCGTGTCCCCAAAGCCCATCCGGATTTGACTTTAGCGGCTCTTTGCCCAAACAAAATACATAATCAGGAGCTACAAAGTCTGGGCTGTCCCAAACATCCAAATAGCCGCCGCCGTAATCTAGCTCGATATATGCACTGCCAAGCATCATGGTCATCGCTGTCTGGCGTGGGCCCATGCAGCTCCAGCCAGATTGCGCGTAGCAATTGTTAGGTGTGCGTAACACTTTAGCGCCAAGTGTAAAGCCATACCGTACCGCTTCTCGTCCGGTTCCCATATAAATACATATAGACTCCGAGCCATATTTCGCACGAATCTCTTCTGTCTTGGTTACGATAAGCTCAGTTGCTTCATCCCAACTAATGCGTTCCCATTTATTTAAGCCACGATTTTCCTTTGCGCGCTTCATTGGATAAAGAATGCGGTCCGGATGATACACTGCCTCTTTTAGTGCTAAGCACCTGGGACATAATCTACCTTGTGTTAGCTGGTGATCAGGATCTCCTTCAACTTTTTGTAGTTTTCCGTCTTTCACAAAAAGTTTTAGACCACAACCAACTGCGTGACATCCCGGAGGAGACCAAGCGCAGGTTCTGGTTACCACTGTGCCATCGGCCAAAACCTCCTCTTTGGGGGCAGGACTTTCTTTAAAATGAAATGCCATAGCCAACTCCTTTCTCTTTTAAGTTTCTTAACTTGTTTTTTAATACAACGACAATGATTGCTTGAAGGGGTGTTTTATACATAAGCTCAGCAAAGCATCTAAATCGCAGCATCACTTAGCATTTGCTTATGCACAAAGTAGCCATTCAGAATGCATATAAAAAGAATATGATCATTGCCGATAACAAACATCAGGTGAATCATATGTATCAGCTGCAAGATAAAAAGAATCAGTCTGGTTGTATGAAAGCGCAACATAGCATTATTAGTTAATGATGGTAAAATGATTTCCAGTAAAGGCATCCTAATTTTTGGAGACAATATGCAAATAACCAATCGCACCATCAAAGAGGATTTAAGCCTGAAAATCATACATCGCGAAACATTACATGGCACAAATCGCAGATTTCAGGTTCGTTTGCCCGTTTTTGAGGTATTAGGTTTTGCATTTTATTTAGGTTGGGTTTTTATACTTTATTGGGGCATACCGCTTGCCCCACTTAATATTTTTTCTGACGCGAATGCGCATATTTTGCGAATTTCCCTTGCAGCAAGTGTCGCTGTGATATATCTATTGTCAGGCATTTTTGCAAAGCCTTTGGCATCAAGGCTTGGTCATGCACTGCTTATAGTTTGCGCTTTGGTGTTTTCATCCACAAACGGAATGGTGCTTTTGGTTGGCAACCAAATGTCTTTTGATATTTATATGTTTGCATGGATAATTACAGGCATAGGTCATGGTTTTGTCCTTATCCTCTGGAGCAAACATCTAGTGTTATTTAGTCGCAAGCAACTAATACTAATCACATCGGTTGCGTTTACGGGTGCTGGTTTGGTTTTTCTTGTTATCTCTTACTTGCAGCCGTTGCCTTCCGTTGTTGCGTCGAGCCTATTGCCAATAATTTCACTGGTCTTCTTTGTTTTTGGAAGCCGCGACGCCGATGAGCGCATTGCAATCATGAAGCAGGAGACTATCCCTCAAACAAACCGTCATAACCTTGTTCAGTTATACATTTATGCCTTTTCTTATTGTCTGGCACTTGGTTTTATGGAGTCATGTGTTAGTATGGCAGATTTCCAGCAAGACAGTATAGTTTTTGTTGCCATGGCCAACTGCATCGGTGGTATCGTGATGGTAGTTCTACTGATTCGCTTTAAGCGAGATGTGGCACGAATTTTGGCAACATTTTGCTTGCCATGTATGGCAGCTGGAATGTTTCTTTTTGTTTTTACTGACTCTCTAGGTCGTTTGTTTTGCATTGCCTTTCTATTTTTCATTTTCAGTTGCAATGACATCATTAACACAACTACTGTTTCTAAAAGTTCAGGTTTATACGGAATCAATTTTGTTCGCACTTTTGGTTTTGGAAGATTCCCTAATGCTTTTGGTGTCTTATGTGGCTGGGTTATGGGTCAGCTAGTTTTCTTTTATAGCCCAGTACCCAATCTAGGAATGATTTTTGTTGGCTTTTTAGTTGTAGTTCTCTTTGTCTTTGCTAATGTTGCGACATTTACCGCAAGAAATCGTTCTGATACCACAGATAGCGGTCCCGCGTTTGCTCCTGAGCAAGTATTGGATGCGCAAAAGTCTGCTCGGCGCCGCAAAGATGTTATTGATGCATATATTGCCCAACATAATGTAGAAGACGTAAAGACATTGTTTTTAGACAGGGCAACGTTAGCCGCCCAAATGCTGATAGACGAATACAATCTATCTAATCGTCAGGCAGAGGTATTAATGTATTTGGCGCATGGGCGAAATGCCGAGTGGATACAAGAGAAGCTCATAGTTTCTAATCATACTGTTAAAAGTCACATCTATGCAATTTATCGCAAGCTGGATGTACATTCGCAACAAGAACTTCTAGATCGCATAGAGGCTCAATACGAACTATTGCATACGTAGTAATAATACTATTATGCTAGCATAATAGTATCTATCTATGTGTCTGAAAAAATCAATCAAAATCAACTCAAGTTATCAACTCCAAAGGATGCAAGTATCTTTACTGTAAGTAGCTTTAGTTCATAGGCCTTATTCAACAAGATTACCTTTTAAATCAAACGATGAGTTTGCGCAGCAAGATACAATGGCAAATTAATCAGACCGCCGTCTGTGGTATAGCCACGCTTAGAAAAGCGAATAGCTGTTTTTGGCTGACGATTTTTGATGTATGCTTTAAAGCTGGGCGCGGATTTGCCTTCGCCGCCCTTAACTTCTACCGGAACAATTTCTGTACCATTTTGAATCAGAAAGTCAATCTCGTTACGACATTCAGCAAAAAAGCAAGGTGGAGCCCCAAATTGCCCCTTTAGTTGTTGCAGCACGAAATTTTCTGTTAACGCGCCCTTAAACTGATAATCGCTTTTTAGCAAAATAGCCGCGTTGTCGATGGCTGCCATATGTTTAAGCAGACCGGTATCAAACATAAACAGCTTGAAGTAGCCGGTAATCTCAAAGGCTTTCAAGGGATGTTCCGGCTTAGATACATTGTATGTTCTATTAAGCATTCCTGCCGATACCAACCACTCAATAGCCTCCTCAAACTCTCTAGCCCTTGCTCCTTGCCTCACACAGCCGTAAATAAACTTTTCGTTTTCTTTGCCAAGCTGAGATACTATGCTCCTAAACACCATTAGAATCCGTCCGGCGTTTACCTTGCAGTTATGCTTAGAAAAATCGTTCTCGTAAATAGTCACAAGTTCTTCATGTATGCGTCTAATGCGCTGTGGATCTTTGTATCGCTTCCATGACACGACACATTCTGGTAGACCACCAATGATTAGATAGTAATTGTATGCCTCAAGAAGTTGATTGTGAAAAATTTCTTCAATTGTCTGATCCTTCTGAATTTGAGTGTAATATCTGTGGAGTGGTTCGTTGGTGGCGGCGAGAAACTCATCAAAATATAGCGGATAGATGTCAATCAAGTTTACTTGTCCTACCGGATAAGATTTGGGTTTAGCTAAAAGCGTTCCAAGCAGGCTTCCCGCCGCGATGACATGAAACTCATTGGCTTTTTCGCGGAAATACTTCAGCGCGTTTAGTGCCGCTGAGCATTCTTGTATCTCATCAAAGATGATTAACGTGTCGCCGGGAAAAATTTTTTGGTCGGCCAATATTGCGAGCAGATCTATAATGCGCAGCGGATTTTTGTTTGCCTCAAAGATAGATGCAAGCTGTTCCTCCTCGTCAAAGTTAAAGTAGACGAAGTTTTTATATTGCGTTCTTCCAAATTCCTTCATCAACCATGTCTTGCCTACCTGTCTTGCACCCTTTAATATCAAGGGTTTTCGCTCTGGGTCGTCTTTCCAAACAAGGAGCTGGTTCCATGCTTTGCGCTTCATCAAAGTCCTCCTAAGTTGAACATTTATAATAGTAAAACACACTATTGCAAAAAAAACAAGAAGATTTTACACATTATTGTAAAGAATTCATATAGCAATTTACACACTATTGAGAAGAAAATACATTAGCAATTACACACTATTGTAGCTTTGAGCCTTGGTGTTCTACGAAGTTGATAGTTGAGGCGTTCCTAAATCTGCCTCCCATCACTCACAGATGCGGACAGTTGAACCGTCCCCACGTCCGTTCCGGACAGTTGAACCGTCCCCGCGTCCGTTCACCCGTGTCCGTTATGTACGTTGCGTTACCTGTGTCTGCTACCCGTGTCTGTTACAATTGCCCTTTGAATCTTTGCCATAGATGGCTTCTATTCGGTACATTTCGTCTACTAGGTCGGCGGCCGCCCAGGTATTATAGGTATTTTGATGCATGTCTTGCATTAAGGCAAATAGTTTTGAAGTATAGAGCCGTTCAATTGCGTCTGCGTACCCAATCTTTTCACGTTGATGCAGTTCTAAAACGATAAGATTGATCAATGGTATATTGCCACTATTCATTACTGCACCTCGTAGCTTTTTATAAATGTTAGCTGTTCAAGCGCTTTGCGGTTTGTGAAGCAAGCCTGATCGTTTGGTGTCTGTTTTTTTAACTGCTCAATTGTTAGTGTTACCAAGTTTTTGCTGGCATTGCCAGATATCAATTGTTCTATAAAATAATCTATAGTCTCTATTACTCTGTCATCTGCTATGTGTCCAAAAATTACATCATAGCCATGGTTAATTATTGGATAGTCGCTACGTCTATTGTCGCAAACAAAAAAGAGCCATTCTTCATTGTAGTGGCTTAGCTGCTTTACAATAAGATTGTTGTTGTCGTTGTATTCGTATTCAGAAACAGTGGCTTTTCCGTCATGACCAAGTGCTTTGCGTTGCTTAGCCGTTCTAATTGCCCACTCCTGTGCCTGCTCCAAGTTTGTCGTAACATAGAAGCCTTTGCCAAAATCTAGCTTTGCTCTGCCCTTGTCAGGCTCCGGAAACTGGACAGGCATATTGCTGCCATGATAGAGTCTCATATTGCTATCTCCTTTGCCGCAAACCACTCTGCAGCATCCTTAAGAAGATACTCGGTAGATAATGTGTGCGATACATCATAGGTTTCTAACAGAAATTCCCAAAAACCGCTTTTTCGCATTACCTGATAGGCTGTTACGCTATTGCAAGAAAAGAAGCGCTCGGCTATTTTTTCGGTAATAAAGACCATAAAGTGGGATATGTTGTAGGTCATTTCCATGTGCTAAGTATAACAAATGACAGAATGTGGCGCAAAACTTCGACATACATCACAAAAAATGCCCGTGAAATCGTGTCTGCTCACGCCTCCCTGCGTCATCCTGAGATTACCGCAAGTCAATGCTTAAAGATCTGACACTTTGATCTGGCGAGCTAGAGCTTTAAGCTCTCGCTTCGCTCGCCTCAGAACGCGGACACGGGGACGGTTCATCTGTCCGTGTCCGCTTTCTGCGTTTGCCCTTGTTCTCGTGCTCGCTTTCGCTTCCGCAACGTGTCGTCAGCTCTCAATCTGCTGGTACGGACAGATGAACCGTCCCCGCGTCCGCACCCGTGTCCGCTTCCGCGTCCGCCCCGCCTTTCTGTGTCCATCTGGGGCACAGATACGCTATTCTTTTAAGTCGTCTTACGCGTCACTTGCTGACTTTAGTGCGTTTACTTTTTTAGCAACAAGGAAAAGACCTACAAGGATGATGACACCTAAAGCGATATCAAATACCCATACAGGTGTCATAATGGTGTCTGCACCAGCAATTTGAGCAATTGCCATGTCTATAGGCGACGCCAAAAAACCACCACCGTTCATAAAGACATAGCTAAAGCCCATAATTGCAGAGACAACTGCAGGCGCAACAAGAGTAGATAACACCATGGGAACACCTATAGTTAAGGCATTAGCGCCAACACCTGCTAAGATAATGGCGACGTAGAATAATACGACATTGCCGGTGATATGCGCAACAAGCCAGCAAACGTAGCCGGCGATACCAATAACCCAAAGCATGGGGATGGCATATGCTTTAACAAAACGATAGCCTAAAGGAAAAAGCAAAGTTGCACCATAGGCACCTACAGAAAAAAGCGAAAAGATAGTGCCTATCACAGCTGGGTTATCTACAACAGCGCCAATGGTTGCGCCACCAAGATTAAAAAGGGATTGACTCATGATAATGGCACCTAAAAATAGCACTAGTAAAAGCCATCCAGATACTGGCAACGATATCTTTACCTTCTCGCCTTTTTCATCTGTATTGGGTGCAGAAGGGACATTTTTAGGATTGATAAG
>JAIRQA010000128.1 GCA_031256715.1 Coriobacteriales bacterium
GGCAAAAGGTCGCTGGTTGGCAGTACTAGAATCAGATGATTTTGCCTTGCCAAAAATGCTTGAACTCTTATACAATGCCGCAATTAAGCATCAGGTTCAAGTTGTAAAAGGAAACTGTTGGTTTTATTGGAGCGGAAATAAGCTTAAAGATGCATCAGAGCTTAAGAACGCTTCAGACGTTAAAGTGTTCTCTGAGCTTAAGGACGCTTCAGGCGCTAAAGTGGCCTCTGAGCTTAAGGGCGCTTCAGGCGTTAAAGATAAAAAAACAAGACGATCGCGTGAACGCAAAAAATTTGTGAGTCTTGTGCCGCGCAAACAGACAGGCTATGTTTTAGCGCCATTAAGTGGCAAGATTAAAGATACAGAGATCTTTTTTCTACCACCATCAATCTGGTCTGGTCTTTACGAAGTAGAATTCCTTCGCAACAATAACATCCGCTTTTTAGAAACACCTGGTGCGTCTTATCAGGACACTTCGTTTAACTTCAAGGTTTGGGTACTTGCAAGTAAAGTAAACTTTATAAGCGAAGCTGTTTTGTATTACCGTCAAGATAATGAGTCATCATCTATGAACTCTAAGGCAAAGGCAGACGCTGTTGTCACAGAGTTTTCCGAGATGAAAAGATTTATTCAAGCTTCAGCCAATGATGCATTTCAAGCGCAAGATAAAAGTAAACCTGAGCTAACACTGACCTTAGACAACGAGCGCTTAAGTTTGCTTTTAGCGGTTTTACGCAAAATGCAATTTGACACTTATCTTTGGAACTACGAGCGTCTTAAAAGCGATTTGCAGCTTACCTTTCTAAAGTTTTTTGCCAAAGAGTTTCAAGAAACCTGTGATATGCATGCAAAAGAAGAACTCTTGTTTTTTGAGGAGTGGAAGGCTAAAGATATGCAGCTGATTGTTGCAGATCCCGATAATTATCATCGCTTACGTTCAGCAGCTGGTCAGTATTCGCAAAAAGGCAAGCTAGTGCACTACTATCGCCTTGGTGGTTTAAGGCTTTTGCTTAAAATACTACGCTCAAAACTCTAAGGCAGTACAGAAAACAAGTTCCTATACTTCGTGATCTATATCTTGTAATCTATTTTCAGTAATCTTTGCGGCTTTTGGCTATGTTTTTTGGCTAATATTCATCGTAATCTAATTTCGTCATCTACTTTTCGCTTCGCCAACACTTATGCTGCAACAAACAAACGGCGCTTAACACTAAACAAACAATGCGAATAAAGGTGCATCAAAGTAAAGTATTATCTATTGTTGCAGGGGGGTGGGGCATCTGCTCCCCTGCGCCAAAACGCTTATGCATAACAAACTACTTATACCAAAAACGATATTACTAACAAACGCTTATACTCGCAAAATGCTTGTACTCGCAAAATGCTTGTACTAGCAAATGCTTGTACTAGCAAACGCTTATACCGGAGCGCCAAAAAACTTGCGATAGAGCCTGGCAGTAAGCTTAAGTAAAGGATAGCTTCTGCAAGCTAGTCGTAGCATCATTTTGCGGTTTTTAGGCATAGATGAAGCCAGCAAGAGATTACGATTTTCGCGTACCATTGTAAGCAATTGCTGCGCAGTAGTGCGTTCATCTAACTCGCTGCTGCAGCCAAATAGAGCCATCTTTACCAAAAGGGTAAAGGGGGCACGATTTATTTTTAGCTCTGCTAAAGCGCGAAGCTCACCAGACTCCATTTTACTTAACTCATCTAAGCGCTCGCAAGCAAACAAAAGATCGAAGTCCTTTTTTCTAAGCGGACTAGATGTGATGCCGGCAACATTAAAGAAATAATAATACTTGGGAAGGTTGCTAAAGACCATACGTTTGGCATGACTTAACGCTATATATCCAGCGGCAATGTCTTCGTTAATGCGTCCGGCGTCAAAGAGAGCAACCTGAGGAAAAGATGAGTCGTAGCTGCTGTTTTTCTCGACATTATTATTTGTAAAGCTGTCGGCAGTTGCGTCTATCATTACTGTATGTCTTGCATAAAGTCGCATCCAAAAACCGTACTCGTTGCGACGCAGAAATTCTTTAAGGATATCCTTATTTGCAAAAACCTCTTCCTTAGGCTTCACGATAGACATCTGATGTTCACTTGAGTTTGCAATCTCATATTTACATTCGGCGATATCGCAATCATGTTTTACTATCAAGCCATAAAGATAGCTATACATATCGCTAGCCAGCCAATCATCACTATCTACAAATGCGATATAGCTGCCTTTGGCAATAGCAAGTCCTGTGTTACGAGCCACAGACAGTCCACCGTTTTTTCTGTGTACAACAACAATGCGATTATCAATTGCGGCATACTGTTCGCAAATTGTTCCAGAGTCATCGGTTGATCCGTCATCAACTAGAATAATCTGCAAGTTGCGATACGTTTGCGCGAGAACAGAATCTATACATCGGCGCAGATAACTTTGAACGTTATAAACAGGAATAATTACCGAGATTAATGGCAGTTTATCTTCTTCTAAATAGTTATTGATTTCTATAGGTGATAAATAATCTGTCGCTGCACGGGAATTGCATAAAGCATCGGCGTTGCTTGTGGGGCCGCAATAGCTTAAAGAATCGGCGCTGCTTGTAGAGCCGCAATTGCTTAAAGCATCGGCGTTGCTTGTAGAGCCGGAATTGCTAAAAGCATCAGGCTGCAAATTACTTTTTAAATTAAGAGCTGTGCTGTTATCAGGCGCTATTAGCTTAACTAAACTGGCGATGCCAATTAATGTAGAGACACCATAACTAACATGAATAAGAAAAAAGATGAGTGGCAATGCAAACACGCGTAAGTTTTTTTGCGCGCCTACCTTTTGCTTGCCTACCTCTTGTGCGTCTACCTTTTGCTTGCCTACCTCTTGCGCGCCTACCTTTTGCATTGTTAAACAAGCACGACAACTCATTACAACTGCCGCAAGAAAATAAGCAAAGAACAAGACAGCTAGCGGCAAAGCGCTAATAGAAAAAAATAGTACAGAGCCAATAAGTAGCGCTAACACAAAAAACATTGGCACTAAATGCATTAAAGAAATGCAATGTGGACTAATACCTAACGTCCGACCAATCCAAAACCCATTCGCGGATTTTTGCCTAAGCATACTGCGCAATGACGCGCGGACATATTGTTGCGAACGAATACTGGGATCATAACAAATTTTATAGCCAAAAGACCTAATGCGCCAACTCATATCATTGTCCTCGGTGCGCAAAAGGCGTTCATTATAATTGCCAACGTTTGCAAAAACTTCACGGCGATAGCAACCATGAAAAACCGAGTTCACATAGGTTTGCTTAAGACTTGTGCCTTCTTGTCTGTATTTTGCCGGACTAGACCCAAAGGCCGATTCTTCTGCTAAAAGCAAGACTTCACGCCAAGGCGTTGGCTGCTGCAGAACTGTAGGACGAGGTCCGCCACAACAGTATTGCTGTTTGACATTGTTACTATTGCTACCATTAAGAACAGATATGCAACTACTAATAAAGTCTTTTGGTATCCGCGCATGAGCATCTATGCGCACAAATGCCTCACAACTATAAGCATTTAAAGCAATATTGCAGCCAGAGGCAAGAGATTTACGTGGATTACTAATAATTTTTATGTCGAGAAAACCCTGGCGCTTTGTGTCCCCTGAACTTATGCAATCACATACGCTATTCTTAAATGCTAGCATAATAGCATGCGTTTCGTCACTAGACGCGCTATCTATAAGCAGCAACTCTATTAGTTCATGAGGATAATCTTGTGCAGCAATATCTTTAAGAAGCAGTGGCAAACATCCAGCCTCATTATGAGCAACAACTACCAGACTAATGGTACTTATAGTAGAAAGTTCAGGCAACTGTGCCCTCTGTTAGGCACTTTAGAGCATTAAAATCATGCGATGCACGCTCACTAATATCTTCTGGCTTAGGCTGGCACTTCAAAACGTTAAAATCCTGTGTCGCGTTCTGCTTAATGGCTTCTGTTATTGGCTGGCACTTCTGGGCATTATCAGCATGATCTGAGTCAGCAATAAGACGTTTGCCGACAGGAGACTCAAAAACATCGCGTTGCAGCAGCGCAACGATAAATGTGCGCAAGAAAATGCGCAAATCAAGCATGAAGCTGATATTTTTTACGTAATAGATATCTAGTGCCAAGCGGTCGTGCCAGGCAATGGCATTGCGACCATGGGTTTGCGCATAGCCTGTAAGCCCAGGGCGAACCAGTAGCTTTAAGTGTTCTTCCCCCCGATAAAGCGCAACTTCTTCGGGAAGATCTGGCCTTGGGCCAACAAAACTCATATCGCCTTTTATAATGTTAATTACCTGTGGAACTTCATCTAAACTGGTTTTACGCAAAAATGCGCCTATGCGTGTTTGGCGAGGGTCATCAGGCGCATTGTACGTCGATCCATCTGCCTCTTTAATGTCTGGAGCATTTACACGCATCGAACGGTATTTATGCATCACAAAATAACGTCCATCTTTGCCTACGCGAATAGAATCATACATTGCCGGGCCTGCGTCTTCGCTTCTTATAAGCGGCGCAACAACAAGGTGCTCAACTGCAACAACTGGCAATATTGCAACTCCAAATGCTATGTCTAGGGCTCTTTTTATGTAACGTGCATAAAAACTGTTATGTGGTTCGCTTCTCAGAATAACCATCCTTTCTTTGCCGCCTTTATTTATCTTATTTTAATCATATATTTATCTTTATTGTCTTTGCAATCGACTTAAAATATGGCTTTAACTTTTAAACTTAAACTTTAAAGCTCTAACATTAATTAGTATACGCTTTTAATAATGCATCTGCAACAAGATTGATATCGTCATCGTCTAGCAAGGTATGCAGTGGTAGTGTAATTTCGTTAGCGTACTGTTTATAAGCGTTGGGAAAGTCAGCTATGTTAAAGCCTAGTTTTTTGTAAGCTGTTAGCATGGGCAAAGGTTTATAGTGAACGTTGGTGGGAATGCTTTTACTGGCAAGCTTGGCAATAAGAGCATTACGATCTGTCTCGCTAAAGCCATTAATGCGTATTGGGTACAAATGACAACTGGATGCAAAATTCTGGTTAAAATGTGCCAGAGTTTGTATGCTGTCATTATTTACAAGAGCAGATAATGCGGCATCATAAAGTGAGACCAATTCATGTCTTCTTGTAAGTAAAGCATCATAGCGACTGAGTTGGGCCAATCCCAAAGCTGCCTGTATATCTGTCATATTGCATTTATATAAAGCCGAAACAATATCGTATTCCCAAAGACCGGCACCTTGCTTAGACAGCGCATCCCTATCTTGTCCGTGCAATGAATGCAACATCACCTCATGATAAAGCCATTCGTTGTTAAACGGTGTTGGATTGTCGGGCAACTGGTGCCAAGTTAATGCACCACCCTCGGCTGTTGTAAGATTTTTTACCGCATGAAAACTGAATGCGGTAAAGTCGGCATGCATACCGCTAGAGCGCCCATCTTTTACTGCTCCTAATGAATGTGCGGCGTCAGCTATAACTGGTACTCGCAAGAAATTCTCTTGTAAGGTGCCTTTCGTTGGTGTAAAAAGACTTTTAACTGCGTTAAGTTGTGCTATTAAGCTAGTATAATCGCAAATAACCCCGGCATAGTCTACGGCAATGACTGCTTTTGTACGAGGCGTAACCAAAGCAGCAAGCGCATCATAGTTCATTTGATAAGAACCTGGCTCAGTATCGCATAAGACAGGTGTTGCGCCAACGTGACAGATGACACTTGCCGATGCCGTATAAGTATATGCTGTGGTTATCACCTCGTCGCCGCAACCTATGCCTAAAATGCGCAACGCAGTCTCTAAAGCAGCTGTCGCCGAAGACAAAGCGGCGACACGCGCAGTGCCAGTGATGTCGCAAAGAGCGGCTTCAAATTCTTTGGTACGCGGACCTGTGGTTATCCAGCCACTGCGCAAAGCATCTACGACAGCTTGAATCTCGGCCTCGGTGATGTCTGGCGGCGAAAATCCATTAAGCAAGTTTAAACCTTCCTAACTAAGCTTGGCTAAATAAAGAGCACTTAGCTTGCGTACGTACGAGGAACAGTAAGCAAGTTATTGTTTTCCAAGCGTCACAAAGCGGCATTGCAAATGGCGACTTGTGGACGAAGAACCATTAAGCAAGTTATTGTTCTCCAAGCTATATTCCAATATGATAAAAATATGGTATCATCTTTAAGCGAAAAAAGCAGCGTGCGCAAAAACATTGCGCGCATCATGTTTCTGGTCACGCCCCCACCGTCATTGCCTGCTTAAACTGCAAGCTAAACAAAATCGCAATGTTAAGTTAGCAGCATTAACATTTGCATCTTGTATTAGTAAGGATGTGGCACGAAACCAAAGTATAAACAACTACCATAAGGTCTGAAAAGTAAAATGAGAAAACAACAAAGCTTTCTGCGCGAGCGTTTTGCCAAGGATAGCTATATAATGACAACTTTGGTGTCTAAGGACTTCAAGCTAAAGTACCGCCGTAGCGTTCTGGGCGTTGCTTGGAGTGTACTTAACCCACTATTAATGATGGTGGCACTTTCGTTGATTTTCTCACATTTTTTTAGATTTCAAATAGAAAACTTTCCGCTTTACCTAATCTTAGGCAACACGCTTTTCGACTACGTCTCGCGTTCGACAAACTATGGCATGCTCTCTATTATCGACGCCGCGCCACTCATTAAAAAAATTCGTGTTAATAAGGCAATCTTTCCTTTAGAGAAAGTTCTCTTTGAGTTATTAAGCTTTGCGATATCTCTAATAGCAGTGGCATTAGTTCTGATCTTCTTTCAGATTATACCAACAGCAAATATACTCTTTCTGCCTTTGCTAATGCTTTATGTTACTCTCTTTGCATCCGGACTTTCTTTTGCGCTTGCTGCCTTCGCAGTTTATTTTCGCGATTTGGTTTATCTTTGGGGTGTTGTTGTTTTAGTCTGGATGTATGCGACACCAATCTTTTGGCCTATAGATATGCTTCCAGATTATATGCAAACTGTTATTCAGTTTAACCCCATGTTTCATTTTGTGACTTATTTTCGCCAGATAGTACTTTGGGGAGACACACCCAGCCTATTTTCTAATCTAATTTGCCTTGGCATGGGTCTTGCTACCTTTGCGGCTGGCTATCTGATATTTCGCAAGCTACAAAGGAGGTTCATCCTTCATGTCTAAGTCACAGCTTACTAATAAACACGCCGTTAAGCCAACGTCTGCTATGAACACTTTACAGAGTATGAACGATAACGATGCAATGTCTTTTAATAGCACTAATCATGCCTCAAATGCTTTAGCAGAAGTTGCTTGTGCGGGTGCGCCAATTGATGCAAGCCTGCCTGATTACGCTATTCAGATAAAAGATGTTAAAATGGTCTTTAATATGGCCTCAGAGCAGCTAAATAGCTTAAAAGAATATGTCATAAAGCTTATTAAACGTCAGTTATTCTTTTCTGAGCTATTGGCACTAGATGGTATTAACTTAAACATTCAAAGAGGCGATGTCTTTGGTATTGTTGGCACCAATGGGTCAGGGAAGTCTACACTACTTAAGATTATTGCCGGAGTGCTTGAACCAACAGAGGGCAGCTGTGTTGTAAATGGTGTTATTGCTCCTCTTATAGAGCTTGGTGCAGGCTTTGATCTTGAGCTTACAGCTCGCGAAAACATTTATCTTAATGGCTCGTTGTTGGGCTACTCTAAATCATTCATTCAAGAAAACTTTGATGATATCGTTAGCTTTGCCGAGATGCATGAATTTTTAGACATGCCAATGAAAAACTATTCTTCTGGAATGGTTGCCAGAGTAGCTTTTGCGATAGCCACTGTAATTGTCCCTGATATCCTTATCGTAGATGAAACGCTTTCTGTAGGTGATATGTTTTTTCAGGAGAAATGTGAAAGACGCATTCAGGAGCTGATAGACAACGAGCATACTACTGTACTTTTTGTCTCGCATTCTATAGAGCAAGTAGAAAGAATTTGCAAAAAAGCAATTTGGATAGACAAGGGACACACACAAATGATTGGCGATGTTAATGATGTCTGTGAAACCTACAAAAACTCACAGTGATGCTTTGTTAAGTCTTTGTGCCGTTGCAAATAACATGGCACTTGCCACATTTTTTAGCGCTTCTCTAACTCGCTAATCTTTGCAAGTCGTTCGCCGCATTAGGAGTACCAACTTAAAACGCTATCGCAGTTTCTCTAACTCGCTAATCTTTGCAAGTCGTTCGCCGTGACGCCCGCCTACAAAATCAGTGCCAAAAAATGCATCAATGATCGCCTGATTGTCTTCAACAGAAATAAATCGTGCAGATAATGCTAGTATATTAGCATCGTTATGTTCTCTTGCAAGTTTGGCAAATTCAGGTGTCGTTACATTTGCGGCTCGAATCCCGGCAATCTTATTTGCCGCAATTGACATGCCTATGCCGGTGCCGCAGATTAACACTCCCCCATCTGCCTTGTTGGCCAATATTGCCAGAGCAACTGCTTGAGCATAATCCGGATAATCCACACGTTCGTCATTAGCAGGTCCAAGATCGCAAACAATGTGCCTCTTTTTTTCTAAGTACTTCACAAGGGCTTGTTTCTGAAAATAACCAGCATGGTCTGAGGCAATAGCAATTCTCATAGTTGTCTCCAATCCTGCACTTCATAGCGGCTAAAACTAAGTATGAAAGTTAACCGGCTTTTCATGCTTCACCTTTCTGTCTTTTGCCTGTGTCTTGTTAGCTTAATCTATGTCTATGTTTATATCAACTTCGCCTCTACGCAAAACTTTTGCTTTAGAGCCCAAACATGACACGATTGTTGAAGGCGTAGCTAGTGGCAATCTGCCTACATCTACAATTGCATCAACTCTTTTTAATAAGTTAGGACTTAAATCGCTGATGTCAGTGACAGCAGCTTCGCCACTAATATTAGCACTACTTGTGGCTAATGGGGCACTTGAGGCCGCAATCAAAGAAAGTGCTATCGCGTTATTGGGCATACGCAACGCAATACTGCCATCATCAGCCACAAACTGCAAAGGCACTGCCGTACCTGCTTTTAAAACCAAGGTCAAGGCACCAGGCCAATACTTCGTAGAAAGTAAATACGCATATTTGGGAACACTGCAAGCATACGTATCTAACGAGGTTTTGTCTGCCACAAGCAAGGGAATTTTTTTCTGTGGCGGCCTTTGCTTAATCTGAAATAGCTCGTCTGGGTTATTCTTATCTGTAGCTAACATGCCTATGCCATAAACAGTGTCTGTTGGAAAAATCACAATACCGCCAGACTTAAGTGCATCAACCGCATTGGCAATCATAGTGTTCATAAGTGTCCCATCTATAATTTGTTACAATTACAAATAGCTACGGGCAGTCACGAGCAACTAAGAGCAATTACGGGCAGTTATAAAGCGCTGCCGTTCTGTAAGGTCGTTATGAATGACTATATCGTTGTAGGCCATGGCAGATAAGATATTGGCAGCACTGTCTAAACATTGTTCATGCAGCTCACAAGCCAACAATCCACCTGGTTTTAAAAGCCTAGTTGCTTGTTTAGATAAAAGCTCAAAAACTCGTAAACCATCAACACCTCCGTCTAAGGCCTGTTTGTTTTCGAAATATCGCACTTCACATGGCAGCGTGTCTATTAAGTCACTGGGGATATAAGGCGGGTTAGAGACAACAACATCAAAACTCTTCTGATCTTGCGGGCTGGTAAGAAGTGAAGTTGCCAAATCATCCAGTAAAAAAGTGACTCTATTGCTTTGCGTCTTTTCTAGAAGCTGAGCGTTATCTTTGGCAAGCTCTAAAGCGCAGGCGTCATTATCAGTTGCCACAATTAAACAACACGGATGCTCATGAAGCAAAGAAAGTGCGATGCAACCTGTGCCTGTGCCCACATCTAGTACCTTTGGCTTGTCAAAAGAAGTTGTCTTCTCTAAATAAACAGCATTTGCATCAGACGTCCTAAAACTAACAGCATTTGCATCAGACGTCCTAAAGCTAGCCGCATTTTCCTGCGCATCCCCGGAAAAAAAAGCCTTAGTGGCACCGCCACAGACAAGCTCATCTAACACCAACTCTACCAACATCTCTGTCTCTGGACGTGGAATAAGCACAGGCGAACGCACTATTAACTCAAGGTGACGAAAGGGCGCATAACCCATAATGTATTGCAGAGGTTCATGTGCATCACGCCTTTTGATGGCCTCACGCAAAGTAGCTCTTTCGTTAACGCTTAAAGGACGTTCGTAGTCTAAATATAGCTCCAACCGCGAAAGCCCTGTTGCATAAGCAAGAAGCTGTTGAGAAACAAGCCGCGGGTTATGCTCACCCGCTTTACTGAAGTGGTCAGTCGTCCACTCTAAGGCGGTATGTATGGTCCAGATGCTCAAGTTATACGACCATTAAACTGCCTCAGCCAGACGCTGCGCCCTGTCTGCTGTAATAAGCGCTGTGATAAGCTCTTCTAATCCATTACCGCCAGCGCCTAAAAGAATGCCATTGTATGTGCCATTATAACCTATACGATGATCTGTAACTCTGTCCTGAGGACCGTTGTAAGTACGTATCTTTTCAGAACGATCTCCGGTGCCTATCTGCGAACGACGCTCTGCACCCAGCTCGGCTTGCATTTCTGCCAGCATCTTGTCGTAAAGACGAGCTCTAAGCACCTGCATTGCCGCCTCTTTATTTTGCAGTTGCGACTTTTGATCTTGAGATTGCACAACCAAACCAGTTGGTAAGTGCGTAATGCGAACTGCGGAATCGGTTGTATTCACGCACTGTCCTCCAGGGCCACCAGCACGGTAAACATCTATACGCAAATCGTTTTGATTAATTTCTACTTCAACTTCATCTGCCTCAGGCAAAACGGCTACTGTTGCCGTAGAAGTGTGAATGCGTCCTTGACTTTCGGTTTTAGGTACACGCTGCACTCTATGCACGCCACTTTCAAACTTCATCACAGAAAAAACCTTTTCGCCAGTGACTTTAAATTCAATTTGAGAATAGCCTCCGGCTTCAGAGGAAGAAGAGTCTAGCTGCTCTACGCGCCATTTGTGCTCATCGGCAAAGCGTACATACATCTTATAAAGATCCCCCGCAAAGATGGCGGCCTCATCTCCACCGGCACCGGCACGTATCTCTACAATAATGTCCTTGTCGTCGTTGGGATCTCCAGGAACCAACATCAGTTTAATCTCGTCTTCTAATGCCAAAAGACGTTCGCTAAGTAAGGTGATTTCTGCTTGGGCAAAATCCTTCATCTCGGGATCGTTTTCGCTCTTAAGTAATTCGCGAGCTTGTTCTAAGTCCTCAGTAGACTGAACAAATTCTTTGGCCAAGCGCGCTAATTCAGACTGGCTAGCATGCTCTTTTGCTAGCCTTGTATACTCCTTCTGATCAGCTAAAACCTCTGGATCTCCCAGCTTTGCCTCAAGGTCGGCAAAGGTGCCTATAATATTTTGTAATTTATCGTACACTTTGTTCACCGTCACAAGCTATATTGCCTAAAACATTTTCTGCTACATTTTTAACCGCGTTTTCAACTAAATTCTTGGCTGTCCTGTCATCGTCGCGGCCTTCTTCATTTTCATGTACTTTACCATCTTCGCTGCCATCTTCACTTCCGCGAACTTTACCACCAGTCGCGGCAGTTAGTTTGCGTAAGACTTTGTTATGCAACTTGTCTACTTCATCGGCTGTAAGCGTGCGCTCAGAAGAGCGATACTCTAATGCGAATGCCAAAGACTGCTTGTTAACACCTAAGCGTTCAGTGTTTTTATAAACATCAAATAGCCTGATGTTATAAAGCAATGCACCGGCCGCAGTGCGAATAACTTGCTCCACGCGCTCACAGCTAATAGCTGTATCTAGCGTGATTGCAATGTCGCGTTCTACAGCAGGATATTGCGGCACATCTTTATATTCACGCTTGGCATTTGCCGCAACAAGTAAAGCATTAAAATCTAGTTCAAAGGCAAGGACTGAAGCTTGCACATCAAAGTCACGAAGCACGAGGGGATGAATTTCTCCAACCCATCCTAATTGCAGCGATCCAACTAGAACACTTGCTGCGCGACCAGGTTGCAACCAAAACTCGTTTTGGCTGGATTCATCATTAGCTTCAATTTTACTTTCTAAAACTTTAAAGCGAGGAGCTTGACAATTTAGTTCACGTAGCAAAGACTGAATGATGCCTTTGACGTCAAAGAAATCTATGCGTCGTGCAGTCTCGTTCCATTGTTGCTGATGCCAGCTTCCACAAAGAACGCAAGCTAACATTTTGCGTTCTCGAGGCAATTTGCGTCCCTCTGATGTAGAGAAAACCACTCCCGCCTCATAAAGGTGAACATCGTTGACACCATGATTAAGGTTATAGGCAACGCTGCGCAGCAAACCAGGGATAATGCTTTGGCGCATCACGCTTTGGTCGGCATTCATGGGATTAAGAAGTGAAACAGCTTTTTGATCTTTTGGTACAGGCAAGCGTAAAAGTTGCATGTCTTGCGGACTGGCAAAAGCATAGGTCATTGTTTCATTAATTCCCATTGCTCGCAAGCTTGCACCTATGCGTTCGCTCCTGATTTGTTCGATACTAAAAAGCCCAATGCGACCAGCGCCTGTTGGTAAAGTTAAAGGTACGTTTTGCATGCCCCAGATACGTAAAATCTCTTCGTATAGATCAATTTCGCGCTCAAGGTCTGGGCGAAAGCTAGGTGGCGTAACATTATAAATATCTAAAGAATTGTCATTTGCACAAGAATTATCGTTAGCTGCCCTAGATACACTACAGCCCAAGCGCTCCAATATTGCTACTGCTTCGTCACTGGCTATGTCTGCGCCAATGAAGCGACGCAACCTATGGCAATCCAAGTTAAGTATTGGTAGTTCTTTGGGGTTAACATAGACATCTGCCAGACCTTCGCAGACTGTACCCCCCGCAACAAGTGCTATAAGCGCAGCCGCCCTTTGTGCAAAATCGCCACAAGTGGCTGCGTCTACACCACGCTCATAACGTCCTGCCGCCTCGCTAAAGAGTTGCAAGTTACGACTAGTGCGACTAGTGTGAGAAGAGCTGAATGTTGCTGACTCTAGAAGAATATTTGTTGTTGAGTTGGTAACCTCAGAGTCTAGACCGCCCATGACACCAGCTAACGCTATTGCCTGTGGTACACAGATAGCATCTGTGTTATTTTCATTAGAACAACTGTCGTTACTAGTATTATCTTCAGATCTATATACGCTGTCTAAGTTTTTGTTATTGTTAAAGTTAGCTTTATTAACTTCTAAGATAGCATTGCCATCGCTAATTACAGTAATATCGTTGCTTAGCGTGCGCTGAATGCCATCTAAAGTTGTGAACTTCTCGCCATCTATAGCAGCCCTAACAACGATCTGCGCTTTACCATGGTCATCTTTTGCCAATGTGTCTAAGTCAAAGGCATGCAGCGGTTGTCCAAGCTCAAACATGATATAGTTTGTAGCGTCTACAACATTGTTAATTGAGCGTGCTCCGGCAGCGGTTACGCGTTCAGCTAGCCACTGAGGAGATGGTCCAACTTTAACACCTCGGATGATAGCAGCAGTATAACGTGAGCAGCGCGAAGCGTCATCGATCACAACCTTAACGCAATCTGTTGCTTTGCCATCTAGTTTTGGCTCATCAATCTGCTTGCCCAAGCTAAAATCTACATCATAAATAGCAGCGACTTCACGCGCTACGCCTAACATGCTCATGCAGTCTGGGCGATTAGGGGTTATCTCTAAATCAAACACGGTGTCACAGATGTCTAAGTAGCGAGCTATTGGCATACCAACTGGAGCATCTTTAGGCAAGATAAGTAATCCGGCATGGTCGTCGCCAAGCCCTAACTCTTTGGCAGAACAGTTCATACCACAAGACTCTATGCCTCTAAGCTTGGCTTTTTTTATAATAAAATGGCCTTTGTCTTCTGTAGCGCTAGTATTAGGCATAATGGTTCCAACTGTGGCCACAGGCACCTTATCGCCTGCGTTAAAGTTTTGCGCACCACAAACTATTTGCAGCGGCTCATGAGCTATATTATTGCCAGCTATATTATTGTCGCTACTATCATTGCAAGTTTTATTATTAGCGCCAACATCTACAGTAGTTACCCAAAGAGAGTCTGCATTAGGATGTGGTTTCTTTGTTAATATCTGACCTACGACAATGCCATCCATTGTCGCACCTGTACTGCTAATGTCCTCAACAGCAGTACCTGTCATGTCTAAACGATCAGCAAACGCAGATATGTCATCTGGCACGCTCACCATTGTCTTTAACCATTTATAACTTACTTTCATAAATTCCTCTCTACAAAAGTACTTGTCTGATCACACATTAGCTTATAAGTAAATTCTTGCAGTTTTAACATTTGCTAACCAAAAAGCAAGCTAGCTTACTAGCACAATAGCATCATTTTTGGCAATACTCTTAAAATTCTAGATCTGCCAGTTCTATTTAAGGCAGTAAAATTTCAAGTAAGAAAGTTCTAAGGCGATAAAGTTTCTGCTTCGCAAAATTCGGCAAAATTGTAAAACTATCTAAAACTGACGCAAAAAACGCATATCACCTTCAAGCAGCATGCGAAGGTCTGCAATGTCATATTTTAGGCAAGCTATGCGTTCTACTCCTAAACCAAAAGCAAAGCCACTGTAGCGATTAGGGTCGATGTTAACAAAACCAAAAACGTTAGGATCAACCATACCACAGCCTAAAATCTCTAACCAACCAGTTCCTTTACAAAATCGGCAGCCGCTGCCGCCACAAATGCCACAACTTACGTCTACCTCTGCACTAGGTTCAGTGAATGGGAAATAGTGTGGACGAAAACGCGTCTTGCGATCATTACCAAAAATTGCCTTGCAAAAATAGTCTAGCGTACCCTTAAGGTCGGCAAACGTGATTCCTTCATCTACAACAAGTCCTTCAATTTGCGTAAACTGCGGCAGGTGAGAAGGGTCAGCAACATCGCGCCTGTAGACTCGCCCAGGAGAAAGTATGTATATAGGCGGCTTCTGTGTCTCCATAACATGAACTTGTCCGCCACTGGTCTGAGTTCTAAGCAAAACATCACTCTCTCCCACAACCGCTGTTTTATCGCCAGAAAGGTCTCTTACATAAAAAGTATCCTGTGAGCGTCGTGCCGGATGATCGGGCGTGTAATTTAGAGCAACAAAGTTGTAGTAGTCTGTTTCGACCTCTGTGCCCTCGTGCACCTGATACCCTATGCCTCTAAAAACATCAACAATTTCGGCAGTTAGGCGAGATATCAGATGCTGACTGCCAATGGTAAAGTTGCGTCCGGGTAAAGTAACATCTATTGCGCTTGCAGAAATTTGCGCTTGAAGTTCCTGAGCGGCAAGTTCTTCTCCGCGTTTTTTAAGCGCAGACTCTATGACGGTCTTAGTCTCGTTTACCACACGCCCAACCTCGCCACGTTGTTCTTTTGGTATAGAGCCCATACCTCTAAGAATTGATGTAAGTGAGCCTTTTTTGCCTAGAAATGCGACTCGCACATCATCTAGTATTCGGCTGTCACCTGCTGTCGTAATTGCATTTAGTGCGGCTTGCTGAATTGCCGGCAGATCTTGCACAGTAATTAACGAAGATTCATCTTGATTGCCGGCTTCAAGCGATAAAGCAAGGTCATGTGTTTTGGCAATTTGTGGCAAATTTACACATGTATTATTGCCGCGCTCGCCATCACTTAAAGCAACGCCGTCTTCATCAGGCGCGCCCAAGATGTTTGCGCTAGTATCTGATTCTATTTCTTGCACGATATACCTCTCTAAGATTGAATGCACTTTGTGTAAAAACACAAAGAGATAATTATACTGTAATGCTTGATAATATACCCAGTCACATTTATGTTAAAATGATAATTAATGGGCGCAACAACTGGAATAGCTGAAAGCCTCGCAAAACCGTTAGTTAGAAATGCACAAAAATGCTAATAGATACTAGGATTTACATTTTAATGCTCTAAGGTGCTATGACGTGCAGTTTTTTAATGTGTCCTGACATGGTAAACGAGCTAGTAGTGGGGAAATTTGTGGCAAAGGATATTAGAGAGCAACTAAAATTTAAACATCACCCTGTGCGACTGCGTGCATTCTTTACTTTTTCTGTAGCAGCAATCCTTATTATTTGCCTTGCACTAGGCATTGGCGGCGTGTTTGTCTCACAAAGTTTGCAAAGCACCATTCAAAGCGACTTTCAGATACTTGTTGGCATTGCCGATAAACTAGTTTCTGACGAGATTGATATCCTTAAAAAGGATGCCGACTTTATTGCTCAAAGGCTAAAGCTTTCGCCAAGCGAGCAAAGACAAGCAATTCTTAATGAGGAATTGTTACGTTTAGACAATAACTTTTTAGCACTAACCATACTTAACCGCGAGTCTATTGTCATGGCCGTGGGTGATTACCCAACGTCTGCCGGATTACTTAGCGCACCTTATTTGCAACATGCGTTTTCAGGCGAAACAGTCATGTCTACAACGCGTGTAGAAAATGATGGCGCGCTAACTATGCATGTTTGTTCGCCCATAGACAAAGATACCATACTTTCTGCCACCATAGACGGAATGTATTTTCAGAAACTTTTGGGAGACTTCACGGTTTGGGTAACAGGCGACTTATTTTTGCTGGACGAGACGGGCACAATGCTTGCCTGTGGCTCTAATGACTGGATAAAAAATCGTTACAACTTTATAGAAATTGCAAAAATAGATCCCGAATTTGCTAGTCGTGCCAAAACTACGCAGCAAATGATCTCAGAAAATGAAGGCATGAGCACGTTTAAAGTTGGTAGCGAAGAAAACATCCTTGCATTTCGTAAAGTTTCGCGCTCAACTGTTGGCTGGACCGTTGGAGCTTCGGCGCCTCTTAATGAAGGCCCTATGCAGATTGTTCTAGGCGGAGTGATAGTTATTGGCTTAATTTGTCTAGTCTGCAGCCTTATTGGTGCTATTATTACTGCTAAAAATGTCGAGAAACCCTATCTTGAGGCAGAACGCAATAAGCAAGAAGCCATAAACGCTAACGAGACAAAAAGCGCTTTTTTGGCAAACATGAGTCACGAGATGCGAACCCCCCTAAATGCCATTATTGGTTTAACTGAACTAATGCTATCTACAGAAGAGCTGTCAGCAACAGTGCGCGCTAACGCAGAGAAGGTTTATTCTTCTGGCATCACTTTACTTGGACTAGTTAATGACATCTTAGATTTATCTAAAGTACAAGCAGGTAAATTAGAGATTATTCCGGTAGATTATGACACCCCAAGCATTATTAATGATACAGTAGTGCTTAATATGGTGCGCATAGGTTCTAAGCCAATTGAGTTTAAGCTAAATATAAATGAAAATCTACCTAGCCGGCTTTATGGGGACGACTTGCGTGTAAAGCAGGTCTTTAACAACTTGTTGTCCAACGCCTTTAAGTATACTAAAGAAGGCGTAGTAGAGCTTTCTGTTAGCTGCGAGCGTGATAAACTTGATTCACAAACGCTATGGCTAACGGCTAGTATTGCAGATACAGGAATAGGCATTAAGCCAGAGCATATGAGCAAGCTCTTTAGCGATTATAGTCAAGTTGACACCAAGAGCAATCGCAAAGTAGAAGGTACAGGACTTGGTCTTTCCTTAACTAAACGCCTTGTAGAGCTAATGGATGGAACAGTTACTGCCAAAAGCACCTACGGAATTGGCAGTATTTTTACCGTGCGCTTTAAGCAAGGCTTTGTTACAGATGTGCCCATTGGCAAAGAGATTACAGAAAAGCTAACGCAGATACAGTACTCGGATAGCAAGCGTGACCGCTCGTCAAAGCTTGTGCGCGCTCACATTCCCTATGCTCGTGTTTTAGTTGTTGACGATGTGTCTACTAATCTAGACGTTGCCAAAGGATTGATGCGTCCCTATGGCATGCAAATTGACACAGTAATGAGTGCTGCACAAGCCATTGCAGCCATTCGCAGCGAGATGCCAACTTACAACGCCATTTTTATGGATCACATGATGCCAGAGATGGATGGCATAGAAGCCACGCAAATTATTCGCAATGAGATAAACACAGAATATGCTCGCAATATTCCCATTATTGCACTTACAGCTAATGCCATTGTTGGTAACGAACAAATGTTCCTAGACCACGGATTTCAGGCATTTCTATCTAAGCCCATAGATATCATGCTTTTAGATTCTATAATTAATCAGTTCGTTCGCAATCGCAAGCTTGAGCATGAACTAGCCAAGCAAGAAGTAGCTTTAGGCAAAAATCAGCCTACAGCAATTGAACGCCGAAGCAACAGTGACAGACGTCAAAGCGAACGACGCAGTGGCAAGGATCGCCGCGAAAATGTTAGCGCTGCCATCATGCCTGATGCGGCTTTCCTTAATAACGAACAGATAACACAGCACGATCTATTAAATCATTGGTGCATTCATGACATAGACCTTAAGCATGGACTGAAACTATTCGGCGATGATGCAACAACCTATTGGGAGGTTATAGAGTCTTATGTAAAAAACACAAGGAAAATTTTGCATGACCTAAATCATTATCTAACAGAGGATAAGATGAGTGAATATGGCATAGCCATTCATGGCGTAAAAGGCTCTAGTCGCGCAATTGCGGCCGAGACTTTGGGCACTCATGCCGAAGAGCTTGAGCATGCAGCAAAGTCGGACAATAGCGTTTTTGTAAGTGAACATCATAAAGAATTTGTAAAAAAGACCACTGTCTTACTTGATGCCTTACAAAAAATGCTAGACAGTTATAAAGACACAACAAAAGAGCAAGCACTTGAGGTAAAAGAGCGGCCAGACATAGACATTCTTAAACGCTTGTATGAAGCAGCTTTAAACTTTGACATTGACGCAACAGATATAGCTATGGAAGAGCTAGATGCTTATAGGTATAGCAATGACGACGGTTTAAGCACGTGGTTGCATGAGCAGGTAGCGGTCGCTGGATTTAAGAAAATTGCTAAGAGATTAGAAGAGTTTATTAAAGCAAACGATCACCGTAGCGATGATGCTATTCGTGAAGCCCTTAAATCCACTAATGGTGCTGCAAGTGGTGTTGTTAAAGGTATTGAATGATGTTTTACCGGATCTGCAATATTAAATCTGTAGCAACAAGAATTTGCGCTTTTCCCCAGTTAACATCTAGTTTAGAAGAAAGATATATATTATTTAATAGCTTTGGAGGCTAGCATGCAAACAAACGAACGTAAAACTATACTATTAGTAGATGACAACCCAACTAATCTAACTGTAGGAAAAAGCATACTTAAAGAGAAGTTCAAGGTTTATCCACTACCTTCTGCAGAAGTGATGTTTGATCTTTTAGAAAACCTGATACCTGATTTAATACTTTTAGATGTCGAGATGCCAGAAGTTAACGGCTACGAAGCAATACGCAAGATAAAGGCAGACCCAAAACTTAGGCAGATACCAATAATTTTTTTGACAGCACTAAACGATGTAAATAGCGAGCTAGAAGGTTTAACACTTGGTGCTGTAGATTATGTTACCAAACCATTTTCTGGTCCATTGTTAATTCAGCGTATTAATAATCAGCTAGAGCTAGAAGCGCAACGACATGAGCTAGAAATCTTTAATGATAACTTACGCGGTTTAGTAGAGCAACGCACCGAGGAAATTCAGAAACTGCAGTTAGCAATGCTAAATGTTATGGCAGATTTAGTTGAATTTCGCGATGCTAATACAGGCGGTCATGTAACACGCACGCAACGATATATGCTCATGTTGCTTCATGAAATGAAGCGTCAAGGAGTTTATCAAGCACAGACAGCAGATTGGGATCTAGAAACCATTGCTTTTTCTTCTCAACTTCATGATGTAGGCAAAATTGCTATTAGTGACACAATACTAAACAAGCCCTCAAAATTAACAGATGAAGAGTTTGAGATAATGAAAACCCATGTAACTTCTGGAATAAAAATTATCTTACGAGTTGCAGAAGACGCAGGTGAAAGCGACTTTTTGCATCATGCACTATTAGTGGCAAGTGGGCACCACGAAAAATGGGATGGTACTGGTTATCCTAATGGAATATCAGGCACAGATATACCATTACAAGGGAGGCTCATGGCGATTGCCGATGTTTATGACGCACTGGTGTCTTCGCGTCCATATAAAAAGCCCTTTAGCACTGATGCAGCACGAGATATTATTCTAGAAGGCACAAACACCCACTTTGACCCAGAATTGGTAAAGATTTTTGCTAGCGTAGCGAACAAGTTCGCTGAAATTGCTAAAGACCCAATGCTTCAAGAAGGATTTAATGTTGTATAAAGTTTTAATTTTTTTGAGAAGGTTATACTGTTCTTTTAGCAGCTATTGTTATGCTGGTTTTTAAGCGATTTAAGACTAGATGCCCAAGTTAGTTCGCAAGTTAAGCCAAAGAACCCTTAAGACATCACGCAGCGGTTCAGAAATTGCTATTATGCTAGCAACAACAAACAGTGTTGCTAAAAGCACCACCAGTACTTGCCAAGCTGGCGGAGCAGCGCGATATAGCTTGCTTACACCTTTGGCATCTACCAATTTTGTACCAACTTTAAGACGCACAAGAAAAGATGATGCCATGCCGCTGCGTCCCTTATCAAGATATTCAACCAAGTTAGAGTGTGTTCCCAAAGCAACTATCAGCTCCGCTTTCTTCTCCCAAGCTAATAAAAGTGCCAAATCTTCGCTGGTTGCAGAAAGTGGCCAAGGTTCAGCTTGAATGCCAAGACCTTGCAAGCGCGGTAAAGAAGGGCAAGTGCCATCGGTGTAAGCGTGAGGGATAATCTCGGCACCGCAAAGCAAAGCGTCATCGGTAATAGAATCCATGTCGCCAATGATTATGTCTGGCTTTAAACCCATCTCTATCAGGGCATCAGCACCGCCGTCTACGGCAATTAAAATCGGTCGCATGTCATGTATATATGGGTTGAGCATCTTTAAATCAGCCTTGTAATCATAACCGCGAACCACAACTAAAGCCTGACGACCATGCATGTTTGTTTTTATTTCAGGAACGACGGGGTCAAAGATTAAGGCTACGGCATCGGCATTTAGATGTTCAACTGTGTTTTTTACAAAGTCAGCCATCATTTTATCCATTGCGCGCTCGGCATGTTTAAGGTAATCTGCAATAAGTTTGCCGGTAAGTAAAGTTCCTGTAGCGACAAGCTTAGAATTACAGAAAATCTTTGCGCCCTTAATACATATTTCTGCGCCGTCTTCTATGTTTGTAAAGACATCATCACCGCAATCGTCTATTAGCAATATTCCGGCTGCATTAATAATGCCAGGTCCAACATTAGGATAGCGCCCGCTAATAGATTTCGCCGCGTTGATTACAGCCTTTGGTGCTGTTGCAACTAATCCCTCTGCAGATATACGATCGATGTCAGCGTGATCGATGATAGCAATGCTACCTGCTGGTAATTGCCTTAAAAGATCCTTAGTCTTCTTGCCTTTGTATGCCTTGCCAACAATCACTTGAACTCACTAAGTAGTTTGCATGCATGCTCTCTTGAGAGCTTATCAACATTACCAGAGAGCATACGCGCGATCTCGTCTATACGTTCGTCTTCGCCTAATCTACTGATTTGTGTAAACGTCTCACCGTTAACTATGTTTTTAGATACAAGCCAATGATCGCTTGAGCGTATAGCAATTTGAGGCAGATGCGTGACAACTAAAACCTGATGCGACTTTGCAAGTTGAGCAAGGCGATTAGCAACAGCTACGGCTGTAGCGCCACCTATGCCTGCATCAATCTCGTCAAAAACAAGTGTCATGCTGTCGCCTAACTGTGATTGTACGCCACAAGTTGCTTGTTCGTCATGAGCCAATTGCTCATCATGGGTTGCTTGCTTATCATGTGTCGCTTTTCCGTCGTGTGCCAATTGTTCGTCATGAGCCAATTGCTCATCATGGGTTGCTTGTTTATCATGGGACAAGCTCTTAAGCGCCAGCATAACACGAGACAGCTCACCACCACTGGCAATTTTTGATAGCGCTCGCGCCTCTATATTTGCTGCGGGACTATAAAGAAATTCTATAGACTCAGAGCCATTTGCCGACCAATCTTCAAACTCTAATTCGCTTAAGGAAATCTTAATGCTTGCTCCCGCCATGGCAAGTTCTTGTAATGCCTCACTTAGCTCAGCGCTAAGCCGTTTGGCAGTCAGTTTGCGTATTTTGCTAAGTTCAGAAGCTGCTTGGCACAAGTCATTTTTAGCGGCAATTACTAACTGGCTGTGGCTTTCTAAAATTTGCTCGTAATTGTCGCTTCGCTCTAAAACCTGCTGTGCATCCTGAAAACGCGTAAAAACATCATTTATGCCAGGTCCAAAGCGCTTGCGAAGACCGTCTAGGGCATGAAGACGCTCAAATGTTTCCTGAAGGTCTTCAGCATTAAACTCTTTGTCCTTAGCATAGTCGCGAATGCTTATGGCTATTTCTTGCACAAGTGCCTCTATGTCTGTAAGTTGTTGTGCTATAGGCAACACGGTAGCATCAATAGCGGCAAGTTGAGCTGTCGCTTGCACGGCCTCTGCCAACTTATCGCGCGCTCCATCTTCTGCGTTTAGGGAGTTTAAGGCACGTTGGGCGCAATCGGCTATAGTGGCACCATTTTGCATTAAAGGCAACTGTTTTTCTAGGTTCTCGTACTCCCCCTCTTGCGGCGAAACCGCACCAATCTCATGTATTAAAAATTCGGCACGCTCCCGCTTGTCTTGCAGGTCATCTGCCTCAGACTTTAAGACTTCTAAAGCTTGCTTCGCATTTTGAAACGCTATATAGCTATCTTTATAGTATGCTAGCGAATCCTTAAGATCTGTGTCACCAAAACTATCTAAAACTTTACGGTGCGATGCGGCTTTTAGCAATGATTGATGCTCATGTTGTCCATAAAGATCTATACTGGAACCTAAAAGTGAGGCTAGCTCGCCAACACTTGCCAACTGGCCATCAAGTTTGCAGCGCGATCGACCATCTGCGCTAAGTTTGCGTGAAACAATATGTTCGCAACTGTCATCGATCCATGCAATTGCCTCTACCTGTGCATCCTGACAGCCGCTTCGCACCATTGTAGAATCACCGCGTTCGCCAATTAAAAGTTTCAATGCGCTTAAAAGCGCTGTCTTGCCAGCACCAGTTTCACCAGTAAAAACAATTAAACCAGGCTCAGGCTTAAGCTCTAAAATGGCGTCTTTTATTAACGCAAGATCTTTTACATGCAAAAATTCAATCATAGTCTACCTTTTAAAAAAAGCATTTGCGGCACGTTCATAAAAGGCGGGTGCATCATAGCGCAAAAGCGTCAACTGTTCACTTGCCGGTAAAACTGTTATCCCTATGATCTCTGTCTGCAACTGCTCGTCTGTCGTATCTAGAGGGTATGCAGTTTGCCCATCAAGCCAAAGCATGATGCCTCTAGAGCTAACATCAGGCATTTGTACTTCGACACAGTCAAGCTGGCCGGTAACGATGCTTCGCGTATGCAAGCTGTGAGGGTTAAGAGGAACAACACATAAGCCACGATGCGTTGGAGAAACTATCGGTCCGCCAGCAGAAAGAGCATAAGCAGTTGAGCCAGTGGCAGTAGCAACAATAAGACCATCGCCGCGAAAATCTAAAATGGCGTCGCCATTAATTCCCAGCATTAGGCGGATTGCTCTTCCCTGATCTCCTCGTCCTACAACAAGCTCATTTAAAGCTAGCAGTTCGTCAGTTTTGCCATTAGCATAACTAACTTTAGCTTTAAGTAAACAACGATTCTCGGCAACTATTTCGTTAGCTAAAAATGCCTCTAGTGCAACAAAAGCTAAGTCTGCACTTGTGCCCGTTAAAAAGCCCAGCTCGCCATAATTAATGCCAAGCAGTGGAACACCGCTAACGCCAATGGCATGTGCTGTTCTAAGTATTGTGCCATCGCCACCAAAACAACAAACTAGATCGAATTTTTGAATCTCTTGAGCCAAACCGGTTGCCCTAATATTGGTGCCAGTTAATTCGTTTGCTGTGGCAGTTTTGCTAGATATCCCCCGTTCATTTAACCACAGATTTACAGACTGCATGGCAGCATAAGCATCAGACTTAATTGAGTTGGCAACAAGAAAGACGTTCACCTTAAGTGTCCTTACTAACGATTATTAAATCTAGCATGCGCATCTAAAACAGTTGCGCTAACATCTATGTTAACATGATTTGCGGCTGTGTCTAGACCTTGAGTCTGTACAAATTGCATAAGAAAAAAGAATTCTATATTGCCCTTTGGACCGCGTAAATGTGAAACAGATAGCATTTTGGGCTGCCACCTGCTCTTTTGCGCTGCGTTAAGTACTTGACTTAATGCTTGTTCGTGCGCTTTAGCATCGATGATCACACCATCTTTAACCATCGATTTTGGCAATTCAAACTGAGGCTTACAAAGAGCTATCAGAAAACTATCAAAATTATTACATGCGTCCACGTTATCTGCAGACACACCATGTTCTAAAGTTTCTGCAGACACACCGCGATTCACGACATCTGCGATCGCATCATGACCCAGATCACCGGCAAACTTCTGCAATATAGGCAACAAGCGTGAAAGTGGACTGAAGCTTACATCGGCAACTATCAAATTAAAGTGCGTATTGCCTAGTTTAGAAAGTTCAATTTTAGAAATATTGCAACGTTCATATACACTAACACGCGCATCTTGTCGTAATTGCCAAGCAAGCTGACCATATGCAACATCTACAGCGGTAACATGCGCTGCGCCATGCTGCAAAAGGCAATCTGTAAAGCCTCCTGTAGAAGCACCAACATCTAAACAATTAAGACCTGAAACATCAAAATCAAAGTCAGACAAGGCACCTTCAAGTTTTATGCCACCACGAGAAACATATCTCTTCTCAACAATTACAGCTAAGTCGGCATCGGTTGCTATACGCATTGCAGGGTGCTGTAAAACATCTGTACCACAGCGAACTTTTCCGGCATGTATTGCTCTACTGGCATCATCTATGCTAGCATAATAGCCTTTTTTAACCAATAACTCGTCTAGCCGCAGCTTATTCATATACGATTATTTGCCTAACATCGTCTTAACGTCTGCAGCAATCACTTCTGGTGTAAGACCAAGGTGCTCAAACAATGCCTCAACCTTGCCATGAACTGTAAAGCTGTCTGGCAAACCAAGCTGCATTAAGGGTGGCGTTTTTGTTTTAGTAGCCTTTTTATCTAATGGCGCAAATCCTTTAGATACGATACCGGCAACAGAGCTACCAAATCCACCACTAACAGATCCATCTTCAAGGGTAACAACCAAGTCGGCTGAACAAGCGTGCTTAATAGCGTCAACATCTAAAGGTTTTGCCCAAATCATGTTATATACCAAGGTACAAAAATGCTCATCGGCTAGCAGATCTGATACCTGCCTTGCCAAACTCACAAAGCGACCAATAGCAAGAATGGCTACATCGGGTTTAATCTGAGGAACCTCTGTATCTTTAGAATCTATAGTCCAGTTGCCAATGCGCACTAGCCTAGCCTTACCAAAAGGCAAAATCTTGGGACAGCGCTCTGTTGGAGCCTTTATCACTGTACCTCTTGGATAACGTACAGCAACAGGCCCACCGTTAAGCGCCAATGCCGTATGCAGACTATCGCGTAAATCGTCTGCTGATGCCGGAGCAAGAATACGCATACCTGGAATACTACTTAAGTAGGCAAGATCGAAGGCTCCGTTGTGAGTCTGCCCATCTTCGCCCACCAGACCTGCGCGATCGATAGCAAAAACAACATGCTGCTTTTGTTGAGCAACATCAATTAGCATTTGGTCGTAGGCACGCTGCAAAAACGTAGAATAGATTGCACAAACAGGCAGAAGTCCGCCTAATGCCATTCCTGCCGCAAATCCAACAGCATGCTCTTCGGCGATACCAACATCAAAAAAGCGCTGAGGAAACTCGCTGGAAAATTCTTTTAACCCTGTACCATCTGTCATCGCTGCTGTGATTGCAACAAGTTTAGAGTTTATGCGCGCCTCTTCGCAAAGAGCGTTAGCAAAAACTTGTGTATATGTTGGCAGCAAGTCAGAGTTGTCGCGCCGCACAAGCTCGCCAGTCTCGCCATTAAACGCACCTACGCCATGAAAGACATCAGGCATTCTTTCTGCGGGAGCGTAGCCAGAACCTTTGCGCGTCACTGCATGTATAATTACCGGTCCAGAAACACTACGTGCTGCCGCAAGAGCATCTAACAATGCCGCAATGTTATGACCATCTATAGGTCCGATATACTTTATACCCATATCCTCAAAAAACATGCCTGGAACCAAAAGTTTTTTTACCGAACTTTTTGCCAGTTCACCAGCACCAACCAATACCCTGCCTAATTTTCCAACACGAGAAAGCCCACTTTCTAAAGTGTCACGAGTGTGAGTATACGGTTTTGAGGTTCGGATTTTGCCCAGATAAAGAGAAAGTGCGCCAACATTTCGTGAGATGCTCATCTCGTTGTCGTTAAGAACTATGTTTACATCTAGACATTCATGACCAATGTGATTTAGAGCCTCAAATGCCATGCCGCCAGATAATGACGCATCACCTATAATGGCAACAATCTGCTCTGCCGTGCCCTTAAGGTCACGAGCCAGTGCCATGCCTGCCGCAATAGAAAGTGAATCAGATGCGTGACCAGCATCATAGGCATCATAGATGCTCTCGTCTCGACGTGGAAAACCACAAATACCACCAAAGGTACGTAAAGTATCAAATCTGTTATTGCGCCCGGTAATTAGTTTGTGTGCATAGGACTGGTGCCCGACATCAAAAAGTAACCTGTCTGTACTAAAGTCAAAAAGCTTATGTAAAGCCAAGATAATCTCGATTGCACCCAAAGATGAAGCCAAATGCCCACCTGTAACAGAGGTCACTTGCACAAGTCGCTCCCGAATCTCGTGTGCAAGCACATTTAAAGCATCTGGAGTTAATGATGCAATATCAGATGGCTGATGGATGTTTTCTAGTATACTTGCTGTCATTAGAAATTAGTTTCAGATTACTCGTCACACGAATTATTTAATGTGTCGTCATAAAAAGTATCGTTTTGTTCATTTTCGCTATCGTCTTCCATGTCTGAAGAAATATCATCATTAGAAGCGCCACTTTGCCCTTCTTCTATAAAATCCGACTTTTCATCAGAAATATCATGTTGAGAAGTGCCAACCTCAACAGCGTTTGTCACGTCGCTGTTATCTTCTGTGGTGCCGCTTTTGCCTTCGTCATCATTTAACCAACCAACAGCTTCAAGCTCTTCAGCTGTAAAATCGGTGCGATCGATAAGCTCGACACAGCGACCGCCAAGTCGTAAGGCTTCCTCATAAAGCTCAAGGCTCTTCTCTAAAGAAAGATCTTTTTGACGTACTGATGTAACAATCTCTTCTAGCCTATCCTTTAGGCGCGAATACGAATTCTGGTCATCCATTATTAAACATCTACCTCGCTCTTTGCCGTAATACTTGACTTACCCGCGCTATCAGGCACGTCAGCGCTCGTGTTATCCGTTGCGGGATCTTGACTTATGGTAAATTCACCATCTAAAAATCTGTTGTACTCATCAGCGCTCGTGTTATCCGTTGCTTGTTGTTGCTTGGCATCATCAACAAGTTCCTTGGCAATTTTTCCCAAAACCCCATTAACAAACTTAGATGACAAATCGTCACCACCATAGTCTTTAGCAAGCTCAACTGCCTCATTTATAGTAACGCTAAAAGGAACATCCTCTACATAAATCATCTCGAAAACTGCCAAGCGCAAAATATTTAAATCGATCAGCGGCATACGCTCGACACTCCAATTTGCCGAAGTCTTAGCTATAAGATCATCTATCTCATGAAGGTTACATTCGGTGCCTAATGCTAGCATGCTAGTAAACTCACAAGGCAGCCCAATTTCATCTTGAATATAGAGCTCTTTGTGAATAATCTCATGAATAGATAGCTCTGAAATCTGCGACTGATAAAGCATCTGCAACGCCTTACGGCGGGCAGCAGTGCGGGTCTGAAACATTTTTTGCTTATTTTTCATCTGTAAAGGAGCGTTTTCCGGTTATGATCTGCCTATGCAGCAAATTGCACGGCCTCTATAAAGACATTTACCTCTGTCACGCTAATGTTTACCTGCGAGAGCAAAGCGTCAGTCACGCTGGCACGAATATTTGCCGCAACTTCGGGAAGCACAAAGCCATAAAAGACATGCACATGTACATCTACCTTTATGGTACCTTCCTCCTCATAGATAAAAATACCCGGATGGCTATTTTTTGTAAGGATTGCACGCAAAAACTTCTGTGGCGTAATTGTTGTGAGCGAACTGACACCCTCAACCTCAAGTACTGCCATGCTGGCAATAGTCTCTAAAACACCTGGTGCAATTGTTAGTTCGGTGTTAGCATATGCCTGCTCGTTTGCAATTATGTTCGTTTGATCATTTGTGCTCATTGAAGTCTCCTATGTCTCCTAAACACAACTAATGGGATAACGCTCAAGAAAATCGGTTTGCACATCGCCGCTAACGAAGGCAGGTATCTCTAGTAGCGCTCTATGAAAACCAATGGTAGTATGAATGCCACCAATAACAAACTCGTCTAAAGCACGCTTTGCTCTATTAATGGCAACATCGCGTGTCTCACCCCAAACTACAAGTTTAGCAACTAGCGAATCATATGTTGGTGGCACTGTATAACCGGTATACAAATGTGTATCTACACGAACTCCAGGACCTCCAGGTAAACGCAGCTCTGTAATCGTACCAGGCGACGGCCAGAAGTTTTTAGCGGGATCTTCGGCGTTAATGCGAAACTCTATAGCGTGTCCCTTAGGCACAGCTGGTATATCAAGTGACTTATTCGCAATAAAGCTAATTGGCGCTCCCGCCGCAATTCGAATCTGCTCACAGATAATATCTGTAGACGTTATCTGTTCGGTTACGGGGTGTTCAACCTGAACGCGGGTGTTCATCTCCATAAAATAAAAATCACCGTTTTCATCAAGCAAAAACTCTACAGTGCCAGCATTTGTGTAACCTACTTCACGCACAGCCGCCAGAGCAGCTTTGCCCATACGTTCACGCAAATCAGAACTAAGTGCTGGTGAAGGCGCTTCTTCTAGTAGTTTTTGATGCCTTCTTTGAATAGAACAATCGCGCTCGCAAAGATGTACACTATTACCATGTGTGTCTGCAAGTACCTGAATTTCTACATGGCGAGGACGCAAAATAAGTTTTTCTAGATAAACCTCGCCGTTGCCAAATGCCGCAGTTGCTTCGGCACGAGCGGCATCAAAGGCTGCTTGCATCTCTTGTGGAGCATGCACCTCACGCATGCCGCGTCCGCCCCCGCCAGCGCTAGCTTTTATAAGAACCGGGTAACCAACTTCACTAGCAAAGCGTGAAGCTTCATCGGCAGACTTAATGGGGCCATCAGAACCTGGCACAGTTGGAACGCCAATGCGCATCATAGTCTCACGCGCCACACTTTTGTCGCCCATCATCTCTATGGCTTCTGGTTCAGGACCAATCCAAACGAGGTCATTTTCTTTTACGGCTCGCACAAATGCAGCATTTTCTGCCAAAAAACCATAGCCGGGGTGTATGGCTTGTGCTCCACGCGAAGTTGCAGCTCCAATGAGATTGGCAAAATTGAGGTATGATTGAGCAGATTGCGCAGGCCCTATGCATACTGCCTCATCGGCAAGTTGCACTGCCAAAGTGTTACGATCGATATCCGAGTAGACCACAAGGCTCAAAACGCCAAGGTCGCGACATGCACGAACAATACGCACTGCAACCTCGCCGCGGTTTGCTATGAGTATCTTATCAAACAGTGCCACTAGGCCACCGTGTCTTCTAAACTTGAGGTTGGTTGATCACAAACAGGCTCTAAATAAAATAGCACCGAGCCAAACTCTACAGGACTGGCGTTTTCTACACAGACCTCGCGTATAATTCCCATTTGTTCAGCAGTAATCTCATTCATTAATTTCATAGCTTCTACAATACATAATGCTTGACCAGCCATAACTTCATCATTTACTTGCACATAGGGGGGCTTATCCGGAGCAGGTGCAGCATAAAAGGTGCCAACCATAGGCGCCATAACAGGTATCCAAGATGAAGGGCGACTGGCAGCAGACATAGCATTGCCGCCCGCATTGCCCAAAACAGATTGTCCTGCACCACTGTGCGTTAAAGTGCTAGCAGAAGCACCGGCAAGGTCCTTCTCGACATTATAAGCGCTTACTGCAGCAGATGCTTGCTGGATAGCATTACCATTAGCACCTGCGGCATGCTCTGCTACAGATTGCGAACGCACGGTAATCTTGGTGCCGGCTTCTTCAACTGTGACTTCGCCAACGCCAGTTTCTTCGACAACCCTAATAAGGTCTCGTATCTGATTGATATCCACGACTTGCTCCTCCTTTGTGGCAGCCGACTCCTCCTCCAACAAAAATGCAGTCTTTTCGGACGTGCGATGTTTGCTTAAATACGCACGCGCTTCGTTGGGAAAAAGCGCCCACATTAACACATCTTCTTCGCTTTGAGCCAACTCGCCTGCCTCTGTGGCGACTTCATCATAGCTGGTGGTAACCAGCGAAGATGGCGCAACATCATCTGGCAATGCCTCGCGCGCACCTAATACCTTGCGAGCAATCTCCATGTCTAAAGGTCCTGGAGCCTTGCCATATAGCCCTGCAATATAATCCTTCATTTCTGTAGAAACTACACTCCAGCGCTTGCCGGTAAGCACATTAAAGACAGCTTGAGTACCTACAATCTGGCTCATAGGTGTTACCAGTGGAGGGTAGCCAACCTCTGCACGAACACGCGGAATTTCATCCATAACATCGTCTAGACGATCAGCTGCCTTTTGAACTTCTAACTGGCTAATTAGATTGCTCATCATACCACCGGGAACTTGATGCGAATAAACTTGCATGTGGATAAGGGATGTCACGCCGCGCTTGTAGCCACCACGCATGCGTACATCTTCCCAGTAGCGACTAATCTCGAAGAGTAGGTCTAGGTCTAGGTCTGTATCGTAACCAGACTCTTTTAATGCCGAGACTATCATCTCTACCGCTGGTTGCGAATTGCCAAAAGCTAGAGGTGCGCTCGCGGTATCTACAATAGCCGCACCAGCTTCTGCCGCCTTTAGATAATTAGCAGGCGCCATGCCGCCAACATAATGACAGTGTACATGAATGGGTAATCCAACCTCTTCGCGCAAAGCCCGCACCATACGCTCTGTACGATAAGGAGTAAGCATGCCCGCCATGTCTTTAATGCAGATTGAGTCGGCACCTAATTCTTTTAATTGCAAGGAGTATTCGATATAACTATCTAATGTATGCACAGGACTCATGGTGTAAGATAAGGCACCCTCAAAATGCGCATCCGCCTCTTTTATGGCAATAGCGCAATCGCGTACATTACGAATATCATTTAGGGCATCAAAGACACGAAAAACATCTATCCCATTGCGATTACTTGCTTTAATAAAACGACTGACGATTTCTTGCGAATAATGGTGATAGCCAACAAGATTCTGACCACGCACCAACATAGAAAGCGGTGTTTTTGGGCAATGTTTTTTAATAGCACGCAGTCGTTCCCACGGATTTTCATCTAAAAAACGTAGACAGGTGTCAAAAGTAGCACCGCCCCAAGCCTCGATGGCCCAATAGCCAACACGATCCATTTTGCTTAGGATGGGCAACATCTCGCCAATACCCATTCGCGTGGCCCAAAGCGACTGGTGCGCATCGCGAATCGTGGTGTCCATTATGCACAGTTTTCTCATAGCACCTCCCTTTGGGCGTAGAATTATAATGTTGATAAGTACCATCTGCTCTTAAGCATCCACTAAAGGAAGCATGTCGCAGTCTGCCGAACTTCTGGCAAAAAAGTGGTGAAAATTTCATCGCAACCATTTTGTTTTCTAGGCGGCAAACAAGCTTCTTGCAAAAGCCACGGGCACAGTCCCGAAACCGAGCAAGCAAAATAGCTTGACGAACCCAGAAGGCAAAATAGTGATGGCTGGGGCAGCAGGATTCGAACCTACATAGCTGGCACCAAAAACCAGAGTCCTGCCATTGGACGATGCCCCAATGGAACTTTCTATTCTACCACAGCTGTTTGATTCAAACAAAAGCAATTGGCAGATGCCACCGCCGAGCGGCAATGAGCGGCTTTAAATCGCACGTTAAATCTATCACCTGTAGTTAAACACACAAAACAAAACACAAGGAAACAGACACCAAAAAACTGTTTTTTGCTTAAACAAGACAATGGTTTCTTGCTTAACTACGACCTAATACCCTTAAAACCTACTATATGACTTGGGCATCTTTGCCAATGTTGCCTGTCTTAGTTTCGATGCTCACTAAATTTTTATCAGTCTGAGGCTCAGGGTTTTTCTTAGCATTATTTTCCTTTCGCCTACGGAAAACAACATATACGATTATGGCAGCAACAAAAAGTAAGAAAAGCAAAACTACAATAGGCGTATAAAAGTTTATCCAAACTACAGCACCATCTGGCCAATCTAAAATAGCCCAAACAATAACAGTAGCCAGCGCAATTGCCATTGCCAAAAAACGACTTATGACAATGCTTAAGCACGCATTACGATTTCTTATAGACTGAACCAAAAGGATGATAAAGCTAATTGCGGCAATTAATGCTAAGATCAGATTAAGCAGTGACCAGACCATTACGGCATTAAAACTGCCTAATGGGATTTTGCCATCAAACAAATCTTTTAATAGATTGCCACTTTGGCTCATTAGTAATTCGGCGTCAGTTTCGCTAAAGCCAGCATCAACATAGGGATTGCCTGGAGCAGTTGGCGTAGCTGGTGGCGCAACAACTGTGCTATTGGCCTTATACTGAGCTATGACATCTAAGTCAGACTGTATGTTGTCAAATGCTGGTAGCCAACCAATAAACGTATATCCTGCTCTTTTGGGGCTTGGCGGAGCAGTAGCACTACCGCCCTTTAAAACCTGTTCGGTCTTTAGTTCTTTTTTATCCCAATCTAAGAAATTTACGGTAAAGTAGACCTCGTTGTCTTTGTCAGCATCACTTCCGCCGCCAGAGCCTCCATTACCTCCGCCGTTGTCGCCGCCGCCAGAGCCACCATTACCTCCGCCGTTGTTGCCGCCACCGCCATTTCCACCGTTTCCTCCATCTCCGCCGCCGTTGTCGCCGCCGCCAGAGCCTCCATTACCTCCACCGCCAGAGCCAATATAAGTAAATTGCGCATATGTATCAACATTTGCCTGAACGTTATTGTATGGGACAGACCAACCTGTAAATCTATAGTCAGTTCTATTTGGCACTGTAGGGGCAATCGCCGAGCCACCCTGAATCACAGTCTGAGAACTAAGGATAGCGCCATCCCAATTAATGAAACGCACTGTAAAGTAGATATCAGTAGAAACATCAAGAAGTCTATATTGTGCCCAAGTGTCTATATCTGCTTTAACATTGTTAAAAGGTAGCGACCAACCAGTGAACACATAGCCTGTCCTAAAGGGGTTTGTTGGAGCAACAGCTATGCCACCGTAACCAATATTTTGGGAACTAAGCAATGTCCCGTCCCAATCTAAAAAGCGTACTTTATAGGTATTTAAGCTGTACCGAGCATAAACGTCTAAATCAGTAGTCACATTTGCAAATTGCTTGTCCCAGCCAATGAAGGTGTATCCCTGATGCGCTGGCACAATAAAGTTTACTTGAGCACCTAATCCATGTAAAACTTGCATCTGTGCTAGCATGCTATTATCTAAAGAATCAAAAAATCGAACAGTGTGATATTGCGGTGGAGCTTGCTCTATAACTATTCGAAAACTCTTTTGCGCCGCAAAATTGCCACTTAAATCAGCAACATTTACATAAACCAGATACTCGCCAGGTTGACTATCATCTAAAGCTGCAAAGCCTCCTGTCACATAAACATTTGCTGGCGTTGACACACGATAATATTTAAAAGTGACTGTCGACGTTAAGTCGCCTTGGTACGAATCTAGCGCGCTAACGCCAAGTGCACTTTCTGTAGTAGGTAATCCGCCAACACTATAGTGTAATGCCGCAGGTGCTGTAATCACAGGCGCAATATTATCTACAACTTTAACGCGAATCTCTACTGTACTTTCGTCGCCATTATCAAATGTAGCTTTTACAGTTACTAATTTATCAAAGCCATTTGTAACATATCTATAATCATTATCGCTAAGAAGCGTATAGCTTAACTGGGGCGTAACATTTACAGCATACCCTTGCCTCCAAAACTTCGCTTTATCTATTGCCTCTTGTTTAATTTTGGCATTGTTGGCGGCGGTGTGCAGCAGCGGTTGCGGCGTAGCATATTGCTCGTTAACAGGTAGCTCAAACTTGGTTGTCTCTATAGTCATAGAAAAGCTATTACTGCCATCATCCCAAACGGCAACAAGAGTAAAAGATGATGAAACCGCAGAATCAAAGTCATAAGCGGTATTGGGGTCAGCGCCTTTTACATACCAGCGCACAAAAGTATGACCTGTCCTTGTGGGGTCTTGAGGCTTAACAACCTTACCACCAGTGGGAATAACTTGTGCTTGGGGGGCTGTGCCATCGCCACCATTAATGTCAAAGTCCACTACATTTGCAGATACCTGAATAGTTAATGTTGCGGGCACAGAAGGATTGCCCGCAGGATCTATATAATCTATGCGATACTTATATGTGCCTGGCACTGCTGTATCTAAACTTGAGCCTAGAGCGGTAAATGTTAGCTTAGAGCGGTCAAGTGAGTCTTGGGTGTCAAAGAAATTTACTCCCGCTTTAACAAGATTAGCAAAATCATTTGATGTTAAGTTAGGTGAGTTCACTGCCACAGTGTGGGAAATATCTTTAAGAGTTGCAGAAATAGTGTCACGAACAATAATCTTGCGTTCAGCTTTGGCAACTTGCCCATCATCATCTGCTGTAGATGTGTAGACGATAGTATATTCGCCTTTTATAGCATTTGAAATTGTGGTGTTATCAATAAATGAAAACTGCGTATCGGGTGCTAGTGTTAAAGGATTGTGAGTAATTGCACTACTATTAATAGTAGCAAGAAGTGTACCAGTTGCACCTCCGCTCATGACTTCAACCTTCTGAACACCTACAGGACTTTTGTCGTCTCTAACTTTGCCGCGTGTCCACTCGGGAACAGGTCCCAATTTATACTCGACATTAGCGTTGCTTATTAACGCATCAAACCAAGGCGCTCCGGTCTTTTTTAACTTAACGCCAGCTGTACGACCTGCGCTAGACTTCAAAACATCGCCTGAAGCGTCTGTAAAGCTATATATAGTGCGACCTAAAGCTGCTTGTCCATATAAAACATTATTGCCATTAACTGCGGGAGAAACAAAACCAAAGGTAGCTTCATAAAGGTTGTTTCCATCTACTGTTGGTAAAGACCCTGATTCAAACTTCAGAGCCGAAACATTTTGTGGCAAGGTGCTTCCTGGTGTGTATAGCGTCCAGCTTAAACTTGTATCAGTGTTGTCTGCAAGCTGCATTGCCAAGGCATCATCTGTTGGGTCTGCCGCATCAGTTGTATACCAAACATTAAAACCAAGTGCAGCGCCTTTCTGTACCGTAATGTTGCCATCAGCTGTTAGCGGCCAACTATTTGCGCCAACGCCATTATATCTGGGTAAGATAAAGTATGCTGTGGGATTATTAAACTCTTCGCCTGATGAGTTTAAAAGACGAATACGAAATTGCCCTGTATCACCAGCAATGATTTCGGGAACATCCCCACCAGCTTGATAGGTGCGAAAAACGGTGGTGTCATAAGGAGTTGTGTTGTAAACATCAACACCAACCTCTGCTTCGGCAAAAGACGATGACTTTAGATCGATACCGCCACCTGTAAGGTATGCTCCGCCAGACGCAGCCGGCAACCATGTAGAGCCCGTCTTTAACAATGCGGCTTCAGAGATATCACGATAATAGATTCCCTGAACAGTGTTGTTTGCGTAATAACCGGCATGTTCCCAATCGCTAGTTGCCACAAGACCAAAAGCGCCAATCTTGCCTGACATAGAATCAGCCACAAAAAGATCCAAAGAAACGCCAATGGTATTGTCTAACCATGTCCACTTTGTTCCGGTGTTAGGATCGACATAAACGCTATTATATTTATTGTCAACTGTTAGACCCTTAAACTCTACAGCAACAACATACGAAGCAGTCGCCGAACCTAAGCTATATTGCACTGGCTTACCGTTTGCATCAAGCAAAAGACGAACATTAAAATCACTTTTGTCTACTTCACGAGCACTGCGATTACCAGAAGCGTCTACATCGGCAATCCAGGCAGACACAGAATCCTTTAAATTGCTTGGCAGCTGCAAGCCTTTAGGAACCAGAAAAAGGGCAACGGGGTCATGGTAAGCATAATAACCACTCCCCTGATACGATCCTGTTACCACATCGCGATGCAACACAGAAACCTCACCATAAAGACTAACTTTACCCCCAAGCGAAACATCACTTAGCGAAGTCCCCCATTCGTCAGCTGGTTTTGCGTAATCATGAAGTTGCATATTGCTAACATAATATGTCTGACTTAAACGTTTTGTAATGGTGATAGCTTGCTTATTGTGTTCGTTGTTACTATCATCATAAGAGACATACCCGCCCGCTTCTATAATGCTACTGTCGCCTTCGGGCAGTAAAACGCCATTAACCTCTATAGATGCTTGCGTATAAGCAACATCGCCATTAATGTCCCATGTAGCATCAACACGACCGTACATCTCAAATAGTGCGTTACTAAGGCCATAAGCGCCCTCCCAAGAACCACTCTTCCAATATGGATTTCCAAAAGCAATCTTTTCTATATGCTCAAAAGTCAAGTTATAATAATTACCTGTGGTCAGAGCTGGAAGTCCATGGGCAGAAAAATCGATATAGGTTTCAGACGCTTTATTTATCACAAAATCGCGTGTGTTACCAAGACTGTCACTGTAGCGCACTATACCGGTAGTGCCATTATCATTATATAAGCCTATTTTGCCATCAGCCGCATTAAAGTTTATGCCTTGAACATAAGTATCGCCAGGCAAGCTGGGATTATCAAGTATATCTACTTTAATTGAAACATCTTTTACTGCAGGATCAAATTCTTTTAAATAAAGACGTGTAAGATATTGTCGGTCTTGACCACGGTAAATATAACCAAAACCATCGTTGTCATTTGTTCCTGGGCGCATCCATGACTGAGTGTGTGGAGCCATATATAAATCGAAAGGCAGATTTACTAAACGCACAGACAAGGCTGGCAAGTTACTGTTTACCAAGGCTTCTTGCTCTGCCGGTAGATTATCGCCAAAGCCATTGTGCTTAGCACTAAAATGCAAGGCCTCAGTTAAAAATTGCAATGTGACATTGGCGCTACTAGGAAAGACATCCAAAACTGTTAATTTAAAGGGAACAGATACCTTAGAACCATAGCTTAAATCACCAAGATAAACACGGCTGGCGCCAGGAATTTTGTAAGTTAAAACGCCATTGTTTAAGTCCCAGCTAGCACCTGAGGGCAAGTTATCTGGTTGTTCAACCTTTAAGACTTGGTCAAGCGATAAGCCATTAGCACTAAGAAAGTCGGCAATTGCAACTGAACCTGTTCCGGTATCAATCATAAGCTTGTTAAAGTCTATGCTTACAACATTATCTTGCAGTGCACCAGACCACGAATTAAGACTATAAACAGAGTCCGTAAGCGAATCAGCAGGAAAACCTGATGCCAAGACATCTAGGTTTACTTGCATTGTAGAGCCATCACGTCTAAAAATGTTATTGGGATAATCTGCAGAAGTGAAGCAATCATAGAGCTTCTGAGTAGTAGATACATATGTTGCCTTAAGAGTATTTTGCTTAGGACTTAGGCTTTCTTCTGCAAATGCTGCATTAATATCAAGGTAGTCACCGCTCATGCCATTAAAGACCTTATCCGGCAATAATCTAAATACCACTCTGGCAGACGTTCTAATGGTAGAGCCAGATGACTTAAAATTGTAGGTAATTGTTTTTTGCGATCCATTCTGACCCATAGTTGGCGCGCCAACCATTCCCACAGGTGTATTAGCTAAAATGGCCTGATAGCAATCGGGATAAGAAATTGTTAGCGAATACTTGGTGTCAACCTTTGCAAAGTTTAAAACATGTTCACTTAGATACTGGTATTGCGGCGACGCGCCATAAGGGTCATAAGACTTTGTAACATCAAAGGCAACCATGCTTTGAGCAACACCATTTACTGCCCACGCACTCTGAAAGCCATCGGCAAACGGCTGCAGAAATGATGTTGGCAAAACTAAACCACGAAGATTATCGTCATTTACTGGCGCGCCAACATCAACGACATCAAATTGCTCATTTTTAGCTGCTGTCTCTTCCTGTGAACTTTCCTCACTTTGTTCACTATGCGCACCTAACTCACCTAACCCATTTTGCAGATTAAAATCGCCGCCCTCATTTAACTCTTCTTTTGTCGCAGACTCATTACTTAAGGCCTCAGACTGCCCTTCCGTAGTTTCATCATTATTTTTATGTTGAGAAAAACTAACATCTTCGTTATCTGTTTGTGCATCGTTAGTTTCTGAACCGATAGGGGCAAGTAAGTTCTCGCCAAAGCTTTCTTCATCTGCTGAGCTACTGTCGACAGATTGCACATCTGTGCCTGACGATAAAACCACAGGTACGCCACTAACCTCATACTGCTCGCTTGCAGTCAACTCAGAGTTTGCCTGTGAATCGCTGATAACATTGGCATTCAGAGAAACTAGATCGCTTGGGGCGCGCGTCGCATCTAGTGTAGCTTGCTCATCTTGTTCTAAGACATTTTCGCCTCCCGCAAATGCCAGTGCCGGAATTATAGAAAGCAGCAGCAAAAAAGATAGTAAATACATTACTGCGCTTCGCGAAAAAGTTCTCTTTTTTGGTTTTATAGCCATTCTTTTATTGCAATGTCTTGACTGCTCTAAATTAATGTCATCCATAATTTCGTCCTGCATTTGCTCCTGCGTCTGTTTACGAAAGCTCAATTTGCTCTCCCTCATTAATCAACTCGCCCTATCTACAATCTACAATTATCTAAAATTATTTCCCTTAAGATCCCCATACAGCTCATAGCTAAATAACTATTAGCCACATACAATAGACTCTACCATAATTTATTATTTTGTCTTTACAAATCTAGCGTTTTATTTGATCTAATCGGCAAAAGGTTAATTATTAGCAAATTTGGTAGCCGCCTGCACCACATGCTTACACAAAACGCTAGTTGTCACTTTGCCAATGCCACCAGGAACAGGTGTTATTGCATCAACAATATTTACAGCAGCGGAAAAATCTACGTCACCAACGAGTTGCCCGTTATTCTCGACATTAATTCCTACATCAATAACGGTTTGCCCTGGACGCAAATGATTGGCGTCAACTAATCTGGCGCGACCAACAGCGGCAATGACCAAGTCGGCCTGACGCACAATTTCTGGTAAGTTAATACTGCGCGAGTGTGCAATTGTTACTGTCGAATTACGATCGAGCATCATCATGGCAACAGGCTTGCCCACAACCAAACTACGACCAACAACTACCGCATTTTTGCCAGAAAAGTCATAGTTGTAATGTTCAAGAAGTTCGATGCAAGACTGTGCGGTGCAAGGTGCGAAGCCTACATTTTCACCAGCATAAACAGAAGCAATAGACTTGTCGGTTATGCCATCGACATCTTTATCTGGATTTATAGCGTTGCGTACAACATCTTCATCTATATGCGCCGGAAGCGGACAGAGCAAAAGTATGCCGTGAATGCTAGCATCATCGTTTAATCTTATAATGGTATCTAAGACCTGCTTTTGCGTTGCGTCTTTAGAAAGTAGGTATTTGCTTGTTGCCACGCCCACATCCTCGCAGCGCTTTATAGCACCTCGCTCGTAAGCAATTTCGTCTTTAAGTTCACCTACCCTAACAATTGCTAGTGTAGGCTTAACGCCTCGTTGCTCTAGCTCTTTAACACTTTTTGTCGTGTCGGCGTTCATTACCTCTACAACATCACGGCCATTAAGCAGTTTTGTCATTTACATCCTCCTCCAATTACCCCGCGGCTAAGTTTATGCCACAGATTGTACATTAAACTTTGTATTAAAGTTCATTACCCCGACATACCCTCATTTATTAGAATCCGTTAAAAAGTTAATGACATCACAATAAACTTTAGATGCCATACGGGAATTTTCTAACAGCGCTTCTACTTCACTATTTGCAGACAAGGCTTTGTTGCGATCTTTCATAAGCTTTGTGTTCGCAAAGGCACTAAGTGCCGCTGCCTTAAGAGCTGCGTTAGCAAAAATAGCACAACAACCAGCATCAGAAATAGCCAATCTAGTTCCCTTTTTGGTATATTCGGCTGCAAGCTCTATAACCTTATAAGACTCTTGCATGATATGTAATGATGTCAAGTAGCAGTCGTCAAGTGCAAGCTCTATTTTATCTGCTTTTTCTTTTTTTTGTTGGTCATTTTCGCCAGATAAAGAATAGGCCAACATTAGTGAATCAAAGGCTTTGCCGTCTTTATCTACAAGTTCTAATAGTCTGTCTTGCAAGGACTTAGCTCGCTGATTTAAAGCAATAATATCGTCTTGTACTTGGACATATTTTTCTTTACCAACAGTTAGCGAGCCAACCATGTTACCTAATGCCGCGGCTATAGCAGCAACTAAGGCAGCAGCTCCGCCTCCACCTGGAGTAGGTGCCTTAGAGGCTAAAACGCTTACAAATTGCTTACATGAAAGATTGATCGCTTGCTCAGCTAATACGTTTCCGCATGCTTGCTCGTCTGCGACATTGTTGTTGCATGCTTGCTCGTCTGCGACATTGTTGTTGCTTGGTTGCTCGCTCATTATTTTGCCCTATCTTCTTAATGTAAGAAATCAAACACTATTAGCTTAACTTTGTTAAAACGTGGCTTTTTAAAAAAGACCGCTAATCTTTCCTGTTTCATCTACATCTATGCGTTCAGCTGCCGGAACCTTAGGCAAGCCTGGCATTGTCATAATGTCACCTGTTAATGCCACAATAAATCCGGCACCAGCAGACACTTTTAAGCTACGGACGGTGATATTAAAGCCGCTTGGAGCGCCTAATAATGCTGGGTCATCAGAAAAAGAATATTGTGTTTTTGCCATGCAGATAGGCAAGTGACCAAAGCCAAGCTCTGTGAGACGTTTTGCTTGTGCGCGAGCAGCAGGTAATATGTCAACGCCATCGGCGTGATAGATGCGCGTAGCAATGGCATTAATTTTTTGCTCAATAGAATTATCTTCGTCATAGGCAAATTGCATTTGGGAATCCTGCTCTACCAAACGCACAACCTCATTAGCAAGCGCAACGCCACCCTCGCCACCTTTAGCCCAAACGTCAGATAAAGCCACATTTACTCCAAGCTCGCGACAACGCTCATCTACCAATGCAAGCTCTGCCGCAGTATCTGTGGCAAACGCATTTATGGCAACTACTGCGGGTAACTTGTACACCTGAGTAATGTTATGCACGTGTTGTAAGAGGTTGGCTAGTCCTGCCTCTAAGGCATTAAGATTTTCGTTTGCAAGTTCTGCCTTTGCAACGCCACCGTGATTCTTAAGTGCTCGCACGGTAGCCACAATAACAACGGCAGAAGGACGAAGATTAGCCAAACGACATTTAATATCTAAGAACTTCTCGGCACCAAGGTCGGCACCAAAACCGGCTTCAGTAACAGCATAGTCACCTAGCTTCATAGCTAATCTGGTTGCCATTACCGAGTTACAACCATGCGCAATGTTGGCAAAAGGCCCACCATGTATAAATGCCGGCGTTCCTTCCAGCGTTTGCACCAGATTGGGTTTTAATGCGTCTTTTAAAAGCGCTGCCATCGCCCCATGAGCTTTTAGGTCTGCGGCTGTAACCGGCTTACCTGAGCGGTCATAAGCTACGACTATGCGGGCAAGCCTTTGCTTTAAGTCTGTAATTGAAGAAGCCAGACAAAGTATCGCCATGACCTCGGATGCAACTGTAATGTCAAAGCCATCCTCGCGAGGTACTCCTTGTGCAGATCCACCAAGACCATCAATAATATTGCGTAGCTGGCGGTCGTTCATATCTAACGCACGGCGCCAAACTATACTCTTAGTGTCTATGTCTAGGGAATTTCCTTGCTGAATATGATTGTCCAACATCGCGGCAAGTAAATTGTTAGCAGCACCAATAGCGTGAAAGTCTCCCGTAAAGTGCAAGTTAATGTCTTCCATTGGCACTACCTGCGCAAAGCCCCCGCCCGCAGCACCTCCTTTTACGCCAAAAACCGGACCTAACGAGGGTTCACGTAAAGCAACAACAACATTTTTGCCAATGCGTGATAGTCCATCTGCTAAGCCCACAGTTGTTGTTGTCTTGCCTTCACCGGCAGGTGTAGGGTTTATCGCCGTTACAAGTATCAGCTTGCCATCTTTAGCATCAGACAGAGAACCAGATAAAATGTTGTAGTCTATCTTGGCTTTGTAGTCGCCATAAAGCTCAAGGTATTCACTACTTACGCCAATGCTATTAGCAATTTGCGTAATTGGTTTAGGCGTAACTGATTGGGCAATCTCAATGTCAGATTTAATTGTCATAGCAAAACTTCCTTAGAACGGCAACTTACAGTTATGAAATATTTATGAATAATATTACTCCAGATGCTCTTCGATATCTAGCTCCATCATAGCAACATTATCAAAAAGCTTTGCAGCTGTTTCTCTGGAAATACGCCCATGCTCCTGATATGAACGAATGGCTTCACGCTCAAAGGCAAGCGCGGCAGACTCGACATCTGCCAGATGCATTTCATATTCTTTATTCTTGTGTACCGAAATACCTGTTAGAGGTCTACCAAATGTCTCTGTGCGCGACAAGCGACGGCGAAAATCACTAACAACCATATTTATGGCACGTATAGGTGCACCAGGTTCTGCCATAAGCGTATCTAGCTTGCGTAAGACATTGCGGTAGTTAACCCTTTGCAGTTCTTGCAAGCTAATAGCCATACTGTGTCGTCCCATCTTTGCGGCTTCGCCACGCAAAGCTTGACGTTGCTCTTTAGAGGGCTCTGACGCATTTAAGGCAGATTCTTTGTTGGCTCTGAATCTGCGAGCCAAAAAGCGGTGGCGCAATTGATCAAAGAAACCTTTAAGTAACCATTGCCTCTCGCCATGATGCTCGATATGCGACAACATACGACTAAGCTGATATAAATACATGGTTCCCACAACCAAAGAAACCTTATCTTCATCTATAAGTTCTAAGGTATACTCGCGTTCCCAAGCTATAATACGACGTCTAAGTTCGTCTTCATCAGGGTCGCTGATATTATTGTTTTGCTTGTATGTTATTAGGCGATTGTTGTATTGTCTAATAACACTTTCGCTAGCTTGCTTGTTTTGTGGCGTCATTTGTTCTGAAAGCCTATGTATGACGTTTCTGCAGATGTCCATAATTGCGCGTACTTCATCTTCTGGTTGTAAAGCTTCATGCACTTTTGGAGCTATAAGCGGAAGGACAAAGTTGGCAAGCAGGAGCGAAAGCATGATGATACATGACGCCAAAAAGAGTAAAAGACTTCGCTGCGGAAAATCTGCTCCATCGCTTAATGTTAAAGGTATCGTAAGCAACAAAGCTAAGGTAATAGCACCTTTTACACCTGTTAATGAAAGCACTAAAGCATCGTGAACATGTGCTTTAAAATAACCGGGAGCGCTGCGTTCGGCGGCAATGGCTGCGCGTCGTTGCGCCTTAACATCAAGCTTAGATTGTTCGCGCTCCTGCGTACGTAAAGTGTGACGTGCTTCAGCCATTTCCTCGATAGTTGTGATAGATTCATCTACTTGCGTCATAGAAGGCGTAGAATCAAAGGTCATAGGAAATGCAGAATACGTAGCTTGTTGCGTCACCTCAGCTGCATTAGCTACACCTGTAACTTGCGTCACCTCAGCTGCATTAGCTACACCTGTAACTTGCGGCGACAGCGGTAGATGCGCTTTTCTCGTTACAATAATACTATTGCGATGCATAACAAAGACCCAAATAAGGCGCAACAACATTATCGCTGCCAATATGGCAACAACGGCAACAATCAGGCGTAGGTGACCTACCTCTGAAAACTGCCAAAGGTGCATCGTTAAACCAGGAAGTTGAGTGCCCAAAATTAGAAAGACTACACCATTAAGAGCATAACCAATTACACTCCAAACACTACCTGAAACGATGTTTTGCATGGCTTTTGTTGGTGTTTGACTGCGACCACCAAAAGAGTGCGCAATGCCTGCGGTGACTACAGCAATGATGCCGGAAACATGCAGAGCCTCGGCAATAAGAAAAACAATAAAAGGTGTAACAATCTCAAAAAGAACGTGAAAAGTAATGCTATCTACACCTCTTGCGCGCAAAAAGCGCACCAATGCATAACGCAATAACATTAGAACTATTCCTGTGGCAACGCCACCCAAAAACATGACAGCAAAGGTTATGGCAACATCGCCAAAAAATACTAATCCAGGCTCGCCAGCCGCTGCGGCAAAAGGACCTACAGCCAAAGCTGCTAATGCAAACTGAAAAGAAACGATAGATGAAGCGTCATTAAAAAGTGCCTCGCCCTGTAAAAGCCCTTCCTGATCTTCTGTGATGGTAATGCTCTCTTTTAAAGAAGATACAGCTACAGCATCTGTAGGCGCTAATGCTGCAGCTAGCGCAATGGCAGCGGCAAGCGGAATGGCAGGGACTAACCAGTTCACAAAACCGCCCACTGCCAAACAGGTAGTAAAAACCAAGCCTAGTGCCAGCAAAAGAATCGGCCGCTTAAGTCGCCAAAGCATAGGTTTATTGGCTTTCTTTGCGTCTTCAAAAAGTAAGGGAGCTATAAATAATACCAAGAAAAGTTCTGGGTCTAAGCTCATGTCAAAATGCAGAAAAGGCATCAGCGCAATTGCTATGCCTAGACCAATTTGGATTAATGGTGTAGAGATGCGCGGAAACCTTTGGCTAATAAGATTACTTAGAAGCACAGCGCCAAGCATTACCAATATGTATTCAAAAGAGTGCATTATTGTATTCTAAGCGATTTTATTACAAAATTTTAGCGCCATTGCGGTATCATTATTTCAACGGAAATGAGTCTTACGCCAAAATATAAAGCAAGACGCAACCTTTTAACTAAAACCTTAGGCACTTAAGGAGTAAGCATGGCAACACCAATTGTGGGGATAGACTTTAATGCTGCATTGGCTCAATTTAAGCTAGAGAGAGTTTTTTTGCGCATTCTAACAAAGTATCGCGATAGCATTCCCGACGTCTTAGAACAACTAAGTAATTATGTAGAGAAGAAAACCCCTGTTGAAGGTCTTGATGACTACATAACAACTGTGCATGGACTAAAAGGGGCAAGCTATGGCATTTTTGCCAATGATTTAGGCGATTTAGCTAAAGATTTAGAGTTTGCCGCAAGGGATGGGCGCCTTGACTTTGTAAGTAGCAACAATGGCAAGCTTGTATTGGAAACCAATGCTTTACTTAAGCGAATCGATAGTTATTTAAATGCAGCATCCTAGCATATCAATATGCTATCTTAATAGCGTAGACTCTACCAATGACTACTGCAAACGCCTGCTTGCTAAAGATGGTGTTTTAAAATGCGCACAAAAAAATGCCCAAGACACTGTGCAGACAAGAGCAGAGAATTTTTCGCAAAATAATGCAGATGAATTTGTACGAACAACAGAAGCAATAAAGTTGCCTTTTGCAGTAGTTGCCCTAGAACAGACCAAAGGTCGCGGTCGGCTTGGTCGCAAATGGCACTCCCCTCCTGGTGGTGCATATATATCATTGGCACTAATGGTTAATCATCCCAACGAAAATCCAGACGCATTAGCTGCCGTCTCGCCACTAAGCGCATTAGCTGTTTGCAAGGCTCTAGAGAAATATCGCTGTGCTAGTGTGAAATGGCCAAATGACGTTGTCTGCGCAAACGAAAAACTGGCGGGAATATTGGTTGAACGCATTGGCACTGTAAAAAATGACAGCGCAATAATAGTTATAGGTGTTGGCGTAAATGTGGTAGACACAAATTTTGCAGACTTAAAATTAACAAGTAAAGACAAAATACAGCTATCGCCAACCTTTGTTACCAATGGTCAGCAGCCAACTGGCTTTAATAACCCTAATAGGCAAAGCAACGAAAACAATCTCAACAATTTAATTTACGAACTTTCAGAAACAATAATCGCCTCACTACATGATCATATTTGCGAATGGCAAGAAAATGGCCACTTGTTTTCTAGGTTTATTAGTGACTACAAAGCCAAACTTGTCACATTGGGACAAGATGTTATTGTGCGCAACGCACTTGGCGAAGTTATCGCCTCGGGCAAAGCTATAGATGTAGGCGCAAATGGCGAGCTTGTCTTAAGGTCTGGTGACGTCGTAAGTAAAGTTGCCACTGGCGAAGTCACTTTACGCGATATTGCTTAATGACAGCACAAATTGCATTTTTCTGCGTTATACTAGAAATATGAGTGAATCTAAATCCAATACACAAGTAGATATTCAAGAGAATATTAACGCCAAACAGGTTAACCGTTTAGGAACAGCAAAAATTTCGCGGCTATTGCTGGAGTTTGCCATACCTTCTATTATTGGCTTAGTGGTTAATGGGCTTTACAACCTTGTAGACTCGATATTTTTAGGTCATGGTGTAGGCGAAGTTGGGTTGGCAACCGCTACTGTTGCGATGCCAACAATGATTTTTTCGATGGCTATGGGTGTGCTTATAGGTGCTGGTGGCAATGCTTTGGCAGCACTAAAGCTAGGTGAGGGCAAACATGATGATGCAGAGAAAGTTTTGGGCAATGCCTTTACATTAACTGTTGTTGCGGCGGTAGTCTGCATGCTTTTGGTAAATGTCTTCATGGACCCGGTGTTACGGATTTCTGGCGCTACAGAGGTTACTTGGGAACACGCTCATACTTTTGTTCGCATCATCTCTTTTGGCTTTATCTTGCAGTTCTTTGGCATGGGTTTTAATAACTTCATTCGTACTGCGGGCGATCCAAACCGTGCGCTTTACACAATGGTGGCAGGTACGGTACTTTGCATCATTTTAAATTATTTATTTGTTATTGTCTTTAAATGGGGAATTGCCGGTTCTGCCTGGGCTACTGTTATTGGTCAAGCACTTAGCGCCGGCCTTGTGCTTTGGTACTTTGCATTCTCGCGCAAAGCGCCATTTAAGCTTAAGCGCAAACATCTACCTATTGTTCCGCGCTTAGTTGGCTCGATATTTGCCTTGGGCTCTGCCTCTTTTGTGCTGCAAATTGCAGCGGCAATATTAAATCTGATACTTAACAATCAACTTGTATACTACGGCGGTTTAGATCCTATTGGCGCCGAAGGCGCACAGGCAGCAATAGGTGTTGTTCAGCGTGTGGCAATGTTTGCATTTTTTCCCATACTTGGCGTAGCCATGGCAGCTGCCCCACTGTTTGGTTATAACTATGGAGCTCAGAACTTTGTTCGTGTACGTTCTGCTATCTTGCTTTCTATGGCTTGGGTTGCAGCCATTGGCGTATTCTTCTGGATTCTAATTCATCTTTTTCCGGAACAAATATGCATTATCTTTGGCATTAAAGACGAACTTTTGCTCTTTACCATAGATGCACTTAAGGTTCAGGTTTTCTTTATGCCCTTAGTTGGTCTTCAGGTTGTTGCAGCAAACTACTTCCAGTCTTCAGGGCAACCATTAAAGAGCATGTTTTTGTCATTAACGCGGCAATTGCTGTACCTGATACCACTTTTGTATCTACTGCCTCTTTTAGCGACACATCTTAATGTGCCTGGACTATCGGCAATGGACAGTCCCCTAGAGGGTTTGTATTATGCGTTTCCCATTGCTGATATTTTATCTATTGTTACAGCAGGAACATTAATGCTTCTAGAATTTCGCAAACTTGGACGCAGAATTTCCTTATCCACACAAATAACATGATATTATGCTAGCTATAAAGCTGCACTTGCTTTTCTTGTTGCCAGCAAAAATTAAAAGTCGCAGCGTATTACATCATCTAGAACTAAAAAAACACGACTGCACTTAAAAAATCCACTATAAGTTGCATCACGTTGCCCCCGCTTAACTAGCACTTAACAGCTTTTGCCATACATTTTTTGTTTGCCAAGTTTGTTTTTAAGTGGTATTCTGATTGCAATATGGGAGCGGGTGGTTTGCTAGCACACTATTATTGTCAGATTTTATGTGGTCTAACAATGTCTGAAATTAGGTGTGTGTGTAAGCAACCCAATAATCTTAGAAAGGAATCATCATGTGGGAGTTGATTAAGCAAAAAACAGATTTACGGGCGGAATCACAGACAGATTTACAGGCAAATTTACAAGCAACTTTACGCAAGAAAAACGCAAGAAAAGGCTTCACGCTAATTGAAGTCATCGTAGTTTTGGTAATTTTGGCAATCCTTGCTGCTATTGCCATTCCAGCGCTAACAGGATACATCGACAAAGCAGATCAGCGGGCGGTGATTTCGCAGGCAGCAACAGTAAGAACAGCATTGCAGGCGATTGCCTCAGATAGCTATTCTGCTGGGGGCAGCAGCTTAGATGACACCTACAGTGGCTCAACAAACTTAAATAGTGGGCCTGAGCCTGCAACTCCTGCTGCAGACACTATTTATGGCTATAATCCGGTTTCTGGAGCTGCGCCTTCTGCTGGTAATCCAAAAACTTCGACTATTGCCGCAGAGGTCACCGCACTTAATGGCAGCACAACCATTGCTCCGGCAGATTTAACAGGAATAGAATACGATGGACGTACATTAACTAATTTTGAAATTAAGATTAGCGGCAAAACGGTTACTTTTGACAGCGGTAACTATACTGTGAGCACGCCATAATTAACGCAATTAGGCTTTGATGTTAGCATGACTTTGTTGTTAATTAGGTTTTGCTGCTTACGTGACTTTGTCGTTACCAAGGCTTTTTCGTTAACAAGGTTTTGTTGTTAACAAGGTTTGTTGTTAAGCATGAACGTAGGGGGTATGCAGTCGGTGGGGCGCAAGCAACAGAAAGCGTGCGAGCAGGTTTGTTGTTAAGCATGAACGTAGGGGGTATGCAGTCGCGTGCCCCCTACGTCAAGGCATTAAGAAGTACAAGTATCAAACAACACCTAAACTTCATTAAGGAATAACTTTAGAAAGTTGTGCTTGCAGATTGCTAACTAGGTCGCTACTGCCCGCTATTGGCACAAAACCAAATTCATCTGAAATTAGAAAACAAGCATTGGCTTTGCTTAATAATTCTGCACACGAAGCCACAGCCTTTACGGGAATTTTTTGTGTCTGAGCCAAATCGCGTGTAAGAGTGTCCATTGCACAAACAAGTTCATCTGTTGCAGCAATAAGTTCATCTTCATAATGCAACCAAACAGTTCCTGCATAATTAGCAAGTTTAATCCCTTGATTTTCTGTGCAGATAATATCTTCTAAACTTAATATTGGGCGTTCAGAAACGTCTTCTAACGAGACCGTTATCTCTTTTTTTGGGTCTATATGCAAACAAAGCACTGCGTCGCGCTTGCTATTGTCTAAGAGGTTGGCTTGCGCCCATTCAAGTCGCTCGTGTACCCAAGCATGCAATGGAGCAGGTAGGTCTAGAGGCAATAGCGAGCGCAAGTGTCGTTGACGCAATGGCAGATTTCCCGCAACAACACGCCAACGTAAATCTATAGCATTATTTTGTAAGTCTTCTTTAGGCACAAGACACCACTTTAATGCCGAAAGTGACGATGACCGGTAAAGACAAGTGCAATGCCAGCTTCGTTAGCGGCAGCTATGACTTCCTCGTCACGAACAGAACCGCCGGGTTGAATTACGGCAACAACGCCACCATCAGTTAACACTTTAAGTGAATCTGCAAATGGCATAAACGCGTCGCTGGCGGCTACAGCACCTTGAGCTAAATCACCAGCTTGTTTTATGGCAAGCTCTGCCGAATTAACACGATTTGGCTGACCGGCTCCAATACCTATACTAGCATAATCTTTAGCTATTAAAATAGCATTGCTTTTAACTGACTTGCAAGCACGCCAGGCAAACAGTAACTCATCAAATTGTTCTGGTGTTGGCTTTACATCTGTAGGAAAAGAAAACTCGGCAGGATTTTCGTTTACAGAGTCGGCGGTCATAGCAAGTATGCCACCTTCTATACTGCGATATTCTAGCGACGCACCTGCAGGATTTATGCCCCCTGTTACAAGTATACGAGCACTAGGTTTTTGTTTAAGCAACTCTAACGCGCCATCTTCATACTCTGGCGCAACCATAGCCTCAATAAACTGACCGTTGTTAAAAATTGCTTGTACCAGTTCTGTTGTCACTGTTCTATTAAAAGCCATAACTCCGCCAAATGCGCTAACCGGGTCGCAATCATGTGCTTTTTGATAAGCAGCTGTTATGGAACTGTCTAAAGCTATTCCACATGGCGTAAGGTGCTTAACAATCACTGCCGCTGGCTTATCATTGGCACTGCAAAACTCTCGAACTGCCGCCCAAGCAGCATCTAGATCTAAATAATTATTGTAAGAAAGCTCCTTACCCTGAAGTTGCTTTGCGTTGGCAAGCAAATATTCGCTATTCTGCTTACCACAATCTGTGCTTGACCCAACGTAAAATGCTGCCTGCTGGTGCGGATTTTCTCCATAGCGTAAATTGGCGGACTTTCGTAAAAAGAGACGCTTATCGTTAGCAAAACTGTTAGTAAAACTGTTAGCAAAGCTGTTAGCAAAGCTGTCGCGTTGTGAATCGTCACCCTTTTGTGCATCATCACCCTTTTGCACATAACCACCATTTTGCGAATCACTACCCTGTGTGGCAAGCCAACTATAAATAGCATTGTCATAGGCAGATGTTAGTTTAAATACCTCTAAAGCTAAGCTTTGACGCGTAGCATAACTTAAGCAACCGCCAAGCTCATGCATCTCTGCTATTATGCTAGCATAACTTTCGGGTGCAGTTACAACCGCAACCGATGCATGGTTTTTGGCAGCAGAGCGCAACATAGACGGTCCGCCGATATCTATATTTTCTATGGCAAGTTCATAAGTAACGTCTGCGCGAGCAATTGTGGCTTCGAAGGCGTAAAGATTAACCACTACCATGTCTATCATGCCTATACCATGCTCGCTAGCTTGTTGCATGTGCTCTTGCAAGTCGCGCCTTGCAAGTAGACCACCATGTACGCGCGGGTGTAAAGTCTTTACTCGCCCATCCATCATCTCGGGAAAGCCGGTTAGTTCATCGATGGTCTTAACTGGCAATCCCGCATCTATTAATACCTTAGCTGTACCTCCGGTAGAGACAAGCTCCACAGCAAATTGCTCATGTAAGGCTTTAGCGAAGTTAACTATGCCTGATTTGTTGGTAACAGAGAGCAATGCGCGCTTAATTATCGGCTCTGATTTTAGGTCAGATTTGGTCTTTGTATCCAAATCCAGCTTAAGACCAGAATCTAGATTTGCGCAAGCGTCAGACTTAAGGTCAGAATCGGTATTTGCGCAAGCGTCAGACTTAAGACCAGAATCGGGATTTGCGCAAGCGTCAGAATTAAGACCAGAATCGGGATTTGCGCAAGCGTCAGACCTAAGGTTGTATTCGGTTTTATTAAGAGCATCAGACATAATTTGTAGCTATCCTTTCTTCCTAACACAATATGCCAAATAGTAACAGCATTACAACTATTGTCAGAGTGCTAATTAGCTCGCAAACGGTGAGTTGTGTGTTAGCAAGGCGTGTGCGGTTCTCGCCTTGATAACAACGACTCTCCATAGCAAGAGCTAACGTGTCGGCACGCCTAAATAGACTAACAAAAAGCGGAATTAAAACAGGCACATAGGCACGAAGTCGACGTATGGGACCGCCCTGATTAAAGCGTTGCCCGCGTGCAGACATGGCAAAGACCAACTTTTCTGCCTGCTCTGAAATTAAGGGAATAAAGCGCAACGCAATAGAAAACATCATGGCAACATCTTCAACTGGCACTTTGATGCGAGCAAGCGGACGTAAAAGTTGCGAGATAGAACTGGTAAGTGTAACAATAGAGCTTGTTATTGTTAACAGCGTTGTGGCAGAAATCAAAGCAAAGATACGCGTGACAAAGAAGAGTCCCTCTAAAGCTCCAACCGGTTTAAAAGCAAAGCTTCCCCAAATAGGAACAAAATCAGGAATACCATCAAGAAAAACGCTCGCAAAAAAATCAGGAATTAAAGGCGGCAGATTAAGTGGCTCTGCTGTTGTCACAGAAGGGTCATACGTAAGTGTAAACGCATGTGCGCAAAAAGTAAAAGCTAGGATAAATGCCACAGGTAGCAACCCTCTAAAGGCCATAACGAGTGAAATCCGCGCAATAAAATAGCATGCTAGCAAGATAGCAACACCTATTATCATTGCAAGCGAAGTTTGAATCAAAAAAAGTGCTGCCACATAAGCAGCGAGTAACAGTAATTTCATGCGAGCATCAAGTCGGTGCAGTATGCTATCGCCAGCGATATATTGTCCAAGTGGCATGCGCATTACAAGCCTGCCCTGACTGCATGATATCTGCTATTTATTCTTAGCGCACGACTGGCTACTGTCGCTACATCTAAACTATATTCATTGGGCGACATACCCATACGCTGCTGAAAATCCAAAAGCGCCGGTAGCTTTAAGCCAGCATCAACCAATGTAAACGCAGAGGCAACCAATTCAGCCGCAGAGCCGGAAAACGTCACCCTACCATGCTTTAGTACACTCACTTTATCGGCCAATGGTAAAAAGGCGTCAATATCGTGGCTAACAAGCACAACGGCTACGCCGCTTGCGCGAAGTTTCATTAGCATACCAACAATCTGAGCGACACCATGACTATCTAAGCCTGAAGTAGGTTCATCAAATAGCACTACACGCTGCCGCATTGCCAAGACAGTTGCAATAGCGACGCGTCGAGCCTGCCCGCCACTTAGTGTAAATGGCGAGCGTGAAGAAAAATCACTAGGACTTAAGGCAACATCTTCTAAAGCGTCGTTAACGTATTCGCGCAAAAGAGCAGCATCGTTACCGCGACCTGTATTGCGAAGACCAAATGCGATATCGTCAAAAACAGTGGTGGCAAATAGCTGATCTTCAGGATTTTGAAAAACCAAACCAATATCGCCTGGCAGTGGTGCAATACCAGAGTCGCAAAGAGTTACACTCCCGCAAGAAGGTGGCAAAAGACCCGCAGCTATTCTTAGAAGCGTCGATTTCCCCGAACCATTTACACCAACCAAAAGATGAAGTTCGCCCGCCGCAATTTTAAGATTTACGTTATTTAACACTTTTTTGCTTACGTCAACTTTTTTGCTACCCGCTTCGCTGTAGGCAAATGAAACATTTTTTATGTTGAGAAGCACCTCGCGCTGCTTAAAGCCATCGCTGTTGTTGCTCTTAGTTATGTTGAGAAGTGCCTCACGCTCTTTAGTGTCGCCGCTGTCGCTAGCCTTAATGTCTAGAGTCTCGCGCTGTTCTAAAGCACCATTATTGTTAGTTAATGAGCTTAAAGCCTCGCTGTGACATTTAGCGCCATAGACTGAGGTCTTCTCGACATTAAAAATTTTTACTTCATGTTGCTTGTCATTGCAGCAATGTAAGTGCGATGCGTGTTGCGACATATTAGTTTGCTTTGCGCCGGTATGGCTTAAATCTCTGTTTGCGGCATCAATTTTAGAGGTAGCGATCGCATTAGCTCCTCTAAGTATGGCGTTTGTTAAACCTGCAGGTGAAAGTTGCTTAGTGTTAATAGACAGACCAAAACTAGAAAGTTGATGCGCCAATTGCAAAAGCGGACTAACGCTTATAGCCAGCGACTTAAACTCTTGTGTGTTTTGCAAGTATAGCTCCCACAATTTTTTGCTGCTTCCACTGAATGCAACCTGTCCATTTTGCAGCACCACTACTTCATCTGCGCGCAAGGCTTCATCTAAGCTGTGGGTAACAAGCAGCAGCCCATGCCCACTAGCACTAAGCACAGCAAGCGCTTTTTGAACTTCGCTTGCGGCAGTAGTATCTAACATCGAGGTTGGCTCATCTAATACCAGATAGTCAGGCTGCATAGACAGACAAGAGGCTATCACTAACCTCTGCTTTTGACCACCGCTAAGACTATTAGGGTCGCGCTTGCCAAAATCTTCAGTTGTAAAACCTACAGAAACCAGTGCCTGTGCCACGCGTTTTTCTATCTCGTCTGCTGGCACACAAAGATTTTGAGGCCCAAAAGCAACTTCGTCTTTTACAGATGTCGTAAGAATCTGGTCATCTGGATCTTGCATGACTAATGCGACATGGCGGCGTATTGATTCATAATTTGTAATGTCTGCCGCATCTGCTACGTCATTTGTCATAACGCTAACATGCGTTTCTGTTTTTTCTTCGGTTGTTTTTATAACTGCTGCTTTTGCTGCAGCACCTGCAAAAGCATCAAAAACAGCAACGTCTGCTGAGTTGTGCAAAGCGTCGCCAACAGAGTAGTCTACAGGGTTGTTCACAGGATTGTCCGCGGCATCGGCTATGATGCTAACAGTGCCGCTGTCAGGAATTAAGAGTGCGTTTGCCAATCTAGCAAGTGTAGATTTTCCAGAGCCATTAGCACCTAAAATTGCAAGGGTACTTCCTTTTGCTACAGCGCACGAAACATGCTTTAGCGCTGGAATAGTGTCAGTTGGATATGTAAATGTTATAGCATTAAAACTTAGCATTTTTTGTATTTTTACGCCTAATAATCTGTTCTGGCACTTCTTATTTGCCTGTTGTCGGGTACAATATAATCGGTTCATAACATGGTACCAAATTTGTATTATAAGCAATGTTGCTAGAAATGCACCAATTTGATTGATGGCAAAATCTTGTGGAGCACCCACGCTATCGCCTATGCAATCATGCACGCAGTCTTGCGTACAGACATGCACGCAGATATGCATACAGATATGCATACAGACAACTTTGTCACCAACTTTTATTGATGCTTTTCAGAAAGAGGCATATGTTTACCGCACTAATACTTGGTTCGTTAATAGTTATAGTCTGCATTGCCGCGTCATCTACACTTAAGCGCTTTGGCGTTCCGGCACTAATTATGTTTTTAATTTTGGGACTTTTGGCAGGCTGGGTTGGTCCATGGGGACCAATTTATTATGACGATTATGAATTTGCCGAAAACATCTGCTCTATAGCTTTAGTCTTTATAATATTTTATGGCGGCTTTGGCACCAACTGGAAGACCGCAAGACCAGTTCTTGGCGAAAGCATAATATATTCGACACTAGGTGTTTTAATAACTGCGGGCATAGTTACACTTTTCATGCATTTTGTCTTTGCCATTGGCTGGGCAGAGAGTTTCTTAATTGGCTCTGTTGTTTCTTGTATAGATGCGGCTTCTATCTTTTCTATCCTTCGCTCAGAGAAACTTTCGTTGCGCTTTAACACTGCATCGGTTTTAGAGATTGAAGGCGGTTGCAATGATTTACCTGCCTATATACTTACACTTGCGGCATTAATTATTCTTATTGGCGAAAATGCCACAACTGTTTTTACTAGCATGCTAGTACAACTTATTGTTGGTGTCTGCGTAGGAATTGTTATTGCCATAGGTACCGTTTGGATATTAAAAAAAGTTGGACATCACCTACATGAAGGCATGAACTTGCTTTTAGTTCTTGCGGTCTCTGTACTATCCTATGCCTTGGCAGAATTCTTTAGTGGAGCAGGCTATTTAGCAACTTATCTTTGCGGAATTATCTTAGGTAATGCAAAAATCCCAAAAAGAGCGCATATTGTTACCCTGTTTGACTCTATAGACTGGTTAGCGCAGATTATGATTTTTTTCTTGTTGGGTTTAATGGCTGTGCCAGAACGTCTGCCCTCAATGATAGTTCCCGCTCTGACTCTTACTATATTTCTAGTAGTAGTTGCAAGACCAATTGCCACTTTTGCCATATTCCCACTGTTTAAACCTGATGGCATTCGCAATGGTTGGCGCAAATGTCTGTTTATATCTTGGGCAGGCATACGCGGCGCGGCATCCATTGTTTTTGTCTTTCTTGCGTTGTCGTCTGAGGCACATTTGCAAACCGATCTTTTTTCCTTAATCTTTATTGTCGCTTTACTTTCTATAACCGTTCAGGGTACGCTTTTTCCGCAAATGGCTAAATGGCTAAATATGGTGGACACAGAAAGTGATTATCATCTTTCGTTTAACGACTTTCAGGAACAGAGCGCACATTCGTTTTTTCGCATTGCCATTAATGAAGAACATGGTTGGGCCAACCGCCAAATAAAGGAGATTCCAGTTGGCGACAGCTTGCTTATAGTAATGATTAAACGTGGTTCGCGCACGGTGACACCACGGGGCGACACAAAAATATTGCCAGGCGATGTCGTGGTTTTATCTGGTGAGCAATATACAGGCGATGCTAACACACAAATAACTCAGTTTTTAGTTGAGGCAAATAGCGAATGGTCTGATAAACAGATTAAGGATTTAACTATTCCCGCAAACACTTTAATAGTTAGTGTTGTGCGCGAAGATGGCAGTGCAGTAACGCCTAAAGGTTGGGTGCGCATACACACAGGTGACACATTGACACTCTTTAATTGGGATTAGCCCTTTTGGGCTCATGGCTTAAACGTTAGTTGCTAGCCACGCCTCAGCATCTTCAAGGATCTTCTCTAAATCATCTTCTGAAAGTATAGGAACACCTAGCTGTTGGGCACGAGTTAACTTTGAGCCAGCAGACGCGCCAGCAACAACATAGGAGGTCTTGGCCGATACAGAACCTGACGCCTTGGCGCCTAATGTCACAAGCGAAGCCTCGGCAGCACTACGGGCATGACGTTGAAGCGTACCGGTAAGCACAAATGTTAAACCTGCTAGAGGTTTAGGCGCTGCGGCCTGCTTTTGCTCTTCGTCGTTTAACTGCATGTTAAGGCCAAGCTCTTCTAGCTCGCTAATGAGCGCTAGATTTTGCTCGGTCTTAAAGAAATCTAATAAGGTTTGAGCAATTACTGGGCCTACACCCTCTATACACTCAATCTGCTCTAATGAGGCCTTAGACAAGGCGCTCATGCTACCAAAATGTTGTGCCAAGACGTCTGCTAACTGTTTGCCTATATTGCGAATGCCTAATCCAAATAGCAATCTGGCAAATGGCCGATTTCTACTGGCAGCTATCTGCTCGTAGACTTTAGTAGCAACGGTCTTACCCACAAGACAAGGTTCAGTTTCATAATCGCCTGTCTTCTCGCGCTTCTCTAAAGACATCGAACGTACAAACTTCTGCTCCCCTGTTGGCGTGGCAGCGATTTGGCTCACACTAAGCTTATAAAAGTCACAAATATTGCTTAGCAGACCCTGCTCTACTAGTTTCTCTATTAGTTTAGAGCCCAAGCCATCAATATCCATGGCGCCACGGCTTACCCAATGCTCCAGACGTTCTTGTGCCTGAGCCGGGCATTCGGCACTTAGGCAGCGCCAAGCAACTGCGTCCTCGTCTTTGTAAACCTTTGACCCACAAGAAGGACATATAGATGGCATTTGCCATACAGCTGCAGATGCAGGACGCAAAGACAAAACAGGGCCTAGCACCTCAGGTATAACATCACCTGCCTTGCGAATGATTATAGTGTCGCCAACGCGAACATCTTTTCGCTGTACTTCGTCGGCGTTGTGCAAAGTAGCACGAGCGAC
>JAIRQA010000143.1 GCA_031256715.1 Coriobacteriales bacterium
CCCTCTATTCCCGTGCTGCATTTTTCCTTGGACTCTATCAATGAACTTTTCGCTCGTTTTGTAGAGTGGGAATACGCAACTGCCATGCTTGGCATTTTACTTGGCGTAAACCCATTTGATCAACCTGATGTTGAGGATACAAAAAAGCGTGTGCGGCAAATTTTAAACTCAAATTTAGAAACTGTTTCTAATTACAGACAGATTGATTGTGCGCCAACAGACTATGTACGACTTTTACGCATCTCTGATGCGCTTTGGGCATGTAGGGGTATTGCTGCAGATATAGACCTCAGTATAGACGAAGCCTTGCGTGCCTTGTTAGCAAGTTTACAGCCAAACGATTACTTTAGCATTAACGCCTTTTTGCCATTCAGGGGTTATGGTAGACGAGAAGCGATGGAGCGTATGCGAAATCGTGTAGCTAGTCGCCTTGGCAATGTTGCCTGCTTAGAAATTGGGCCGCGATATCTGCATTCTACAGGACAACTGCACAAGGGTGGACCAAACAATGGCGTCTATTTGTATCTTTCTGCAGATGAACCTGACGACATTGGTATTCCTGGCGAGAATTTTACGCTTGGAATTTTAGCTGCTACTCAGGCCAGAGGCGACTTTGAGGCTTTGGCGTTTAGAGGGCGTAGAGCTTTACAAGTGCATCTTGCGGGAAACGATTCCGAAACGCTTGCCCGATTCGCCGACAGACTTTGTTTGGCTGTTTCCGCTATTATGTAATAAGACAATAGAGAGGAAGCTCCAATGCAAAAAATGCTCCGAAGCCGTAATAACGCTAAAGCAAATGATGATTGCTCTAAGCGAAGCTATTTAAAATTATGTAAGTTCACCAAGCACTCATTACTGTCTGTTTTTCTTGCTAGCATACTAGCATTTATGTTTAGCGTGGGCGGTTGTGCTCGACTTTTGTCTGGTGGAAACAATGGACAAAATACAGGCCAAGTTGCAGGACAAGAAACAGAAATGTCAGCTGAAGAGCGTCAATTAACTGTTAATAGTGGCAAGGTCTCAAGATTTTTTGATTATCTAAAGGACGATAATGTTGCGCTGATGACTTTCCTAAAGCAGATGCCAAAAGGCGCTGCACTGCAACGGTACCCAGTTGCGCCAATGCTTCATTTGGGTAGCGATGCAACTTCAGAAGAAATTGCGGCAGAGGTAAAGTTTGTTTACGAGCCGCTATTTGAGGCTGCTATTGTTGAGAAGGTCAGCTATCTAGAGATTGTCGCCAAGCCAACTGCCGAACAATTTGCTGCAATTGCCAACTTAAAAAACGAGTTAGTTGCTGCAAGTAAAGCATCTGGGACACAATGGGATTTTAACTATTACTTTATCTGGCCGTTAGCTTACGACATAGACATAGACACTTTTGCAGTTCAGCTTAACACTGCGATTGAAGCCTATAACACTTACCCTGAGCAAATTGTCGCAATTGGATTGGAAGAAGAATATCCATTTTTTGAGTCATGGTCTAATGGTGGCGACGCTATGCCATTATTAGATGCAAGATCATACGCTTCAAGCTATATTAATGCCATTGTTACAGATACAAGCGCATCAAGCACGACTAACGAAGCAAGTACCAAGGATGCTGAAGTTAAATCAAACGCAAGCGCTGCCGCAGACGCAGATACAAGCGCATCAAGCACGACAGACGCGGCGAGCGCCGCAGACGCAGATACAAGCGCATCAAGCATGACAGGCGAAGCGAGCGCCGAGGACGCTGAATCCGTCACAGAGGTGGCTGTCTCAAAATTTGTGCGTGTAGGCGGTATCGTTTTTTTGCGCGAGACATTTTATGAGGAATTGGCAATGATAGCTGTGGCTATAGAGGAATCAAAAAATGAGAATGAGATGCGTCCTTTAAATTTTGTTCAGGCGGGCAAAAGTAGCAATGGTTTAGAATTTAACAGCGACAACATATCCTATGACGTTGTTGGTTTAAGTGACTTAAGCGGTTCCGCAAGCTTTGGCAGCACAACCGACTCCAACAGTTCCGCTGGCTACAATGACTTGACCACCCCAAGTGACTCCAACAGTTCTTTAAGCTTTGCCAGCACAACCAACTTTAGCGACTCCACAAACACTGCAAGCTCTACTAATTCTAACAACTTAGATACTCCTCTTAGCTCATATTACAACTACGAATCGCTTAGTTCATATGAAGCATATCTTAATAGGTATTATAAATCAAATTTGCAGACTATTGATATCTTAGAGCGCAGTCATGTCTTGCGTTTAAATGGCATAGAAAACCTTATGCAAGAACAGGATGTTTGGGGTCTTTTCGCTAAGCTAAAAAAAGATGACATTTTAGTTATGGTAGACATGTCTACAGATGGTGGAAGTGATATCTATGCAGAACAGAACCCCTTTTTCCTCTTGCAAACCGGCGGTGTTCCCATTGCATTTTCCGGTGGCGATGGTAGAAGCGGTAATTTGTCTTTAGATGGTTTTTTGTTGGCAGCACAAAACCCAAACATTGGCTATAAAGAGCTAAAAGAGTTCGCCTACACCAGCATTAAGCACACATTGCATGCTCAGGAGGAAAAAGATAAGCTAGTGTCTAACCTAGATGCGGCTTTTGCAGAATTCGAAAAATCAATTGCTGCGTGGGCAGATGAGGCAAACTGGAAGTGAGCATTAAGATGACTAATTCTCTGAATGACAATGAATTAGCTAGCATGCTAGCAAAATATGCTAATCTTATAATTCGTTCCGGATGCAATATTTTGCCTGGTCAGGAACTTTATCTTAGTGCATCTACAGATAGTGTCATGTTGGCACGCGCCTGCACAAAGGCGGCTTATGAGGCGGGTGCTGGGCATGTTACCGTTAATTTTAGCGACGAGAGTATATCGCGCATGCACTATGACAATTGTGCATTAGAAGTTTTTCAGACAATTGCAGAGTGGCAAGCTTTACGCTCTAATTCTATGGCAAGGATGGGTGCGGCAATTTTAAGTATCACCTCTGAGGATCCTTTGGCCATGGAAGGTATAGACCCTGCTAAGCCTATGGCAAGCGCCAAAGCCGCTCACGTTGCTTGTAAAGAGTTTTATGATGCCTTAGATTTAGGAAGAAACGTTTGGTGCATTGTTGCTGGCGCATCAGATGCCTGGGCAAGTCGAGTTTTTCCTGACTTAAGCGCAAGCGAGGCAACAAATAGGCTCTGGCAGGCAATTTTTACCGCCACACGCGTTATTGCCGATGACCCTATAGCAGCTTGGGAGGCACACCGCAAGGCATTTGACGAACGCAAACGCTGGTTAAATTCGCTGCACTTTGATTCATTGCGCTATACAAACTCGCTGGGTACAAACCTAGAAGTTGGTCTTAATCCCACTGGCATCTGGAATGGCGGTGGCGATACAACCGTAGACGGCCGCGAGTTTTTTCCTAATATGCCTACAGAAGAGATTTTTACGACACCAGATTTTAGACGCGCAAATGGCATTGTTTATAGCGCTCTACCTCTAATACACAATGGCAATCGCATAGAAGATTTCTGGTTACGCTTTAAGGAAGGTCGCGTGGTAGAATGCGAGGCAAAATGTGGCGAGGAAATGCTTCGGGCTCTACTGGAAGTAGATGATGGTTCTAGTCGCTTGGGAGAGGTTGCGTTGGTGCCCTTTGATTCTCCCATACGTAATGCCGGTATTTTATTTTATAATACGCTTTTTGACGAGAACGCCTCATGCCATCTGGCAATAGGCAAGGGTTTCCCAGACTGTGTGAGCGGCGGGCAAGAAATGGATGACAGTGCCTTAAGATCTGCTGGCGTAAATGAAAGCGCTATTCATGTAGACTTTATGATTGGCAATGAGGACCTTTGCGTTACGGGAATCTTAGCCGATGGCACAGAGATAGCAATATTTAAGAATGGTAATTGGGCATGAGGGAGTCTGCAATTCATGATGCCTTTTTGCGAAAGTATCTATAGAGGAGCTTGATGTACCTTACAGAAAACGATGTGCGTGGCATAGCTACGTATGCGCGAATTGGGCTTGCAGATGATGAAGTTAAGGCGATGACCATAGACCTGAACAATATCATCGAAAGCCTGAAACCAATAACAGAGTATGACCTGACGGGAGTAGAACCAACGTTTCATCCTATTGCCGGATTGGTTAACGTGATGCGAGATGACATTCAAATTGATGGTCTTGCACACAACGATGCCATGCAAAACGCACCAAGTTCTGCTGATGGGCAATTTCGCATTCCGCCTATCCTTGGCGATGGAGGCGAGGCTTAATTATGTTGAGAAGTGAATATACGAACCTGTCAGTCGTTGATATCCGCGAGGGTTTAAATGCCGGAAACTTTAGTGCCAAGGAAATTGCAGATGCTTCATTAAGCTGCATAGATGCCTTGGATGCAGGTGTGGTTGACGCCTTTTTAAGCACCACACCTATGCTTGCCTATGAGGCGGCAGAGAAGTTAGACACTAACAGTGCTAAAAGCGCTCAAGTGAAAGCAGGAATTTTGGCTGGTGTACCTATTGCATTTAAGGACAATATGAACCTTATGGGAACACACACCACTTGTGCTTCGAAGATGTTGGCAGATTACATCTCTCCTTATACAGCCACCTGTGTTGCAAAGACTCTAGCTGCCGGCGCTATACCTATGGGCAAGTTAAATATGGATGAGTTTGCCTTTGGGTCTTCTACAGAGACCTCGGCCTTTAAACTAACGCGCAATCCCTGGGATTTAGAGCGCGTTCCTGGTGGCAGTAGTGGCGGCAGTGTTGCCGCTGTAGCAAGCGGCATGGTTACAGTTGCCTTAGGTTCAGATACCGGTGGCTCAATTCGTCAACCTGCTGCTTTTTGTGGTGTGGTTGGTTTTAAACCAACATATGGAGTCGTCAGTCGCTATGGTGTTGTCGCTTTTGGCTCTTCACTAGATCAGGTAGGTCCTATTGGTCGTAGCGTTGCCGATGTCGCCATTACTACAGATGCCATTTGCGGTCGCGACCCCCTAGATTGCACTTCTCAAGATGTTAATCCGGGCTATTATAATAGTGTGCTAGCAGCACAGCAAAAGGGCATTAAGGGGATGAAGATAGGTGTGGTGCCAGAGTATCTAGAGGCACCTGGAATAGAGCGCGAGGTGGTAAAGGCACTTAAAGGCGCCATCGCCAATTTGCAGGAGTTGGGTGCACAAATTGTAGATGTTAGTCTACCTAACGCGCAAGCCGCGCTTGCTGCCTATTATGTAATTGGACCTTGTGAGGCTTTTTCTAATCTTAGTCGTTTTGACTCTGTTAGATATGGCAACAAAAATGATGTTGTTCAGACGGCAGCTACAGATTTGGGCAGCCGCTACGAGCAGGCTCGTGCGCATGGCTTTGGTCCAGAAGCTATCCGCCGCATAATGTTAGGTTCCTATTTGCTTTCTAGCGGCGTATATAATACATATTATTACCCTGCTCAACAGGTGCGAACACTCATTACAAAAGACTATCAGCAGGCGTTTGAGCAAGTTGACGTGATTCTTGCGCCAGTTAGCCCACGAACAGCCTTTAAGTTTGGTGAGGTTGGCGATCCAACATCTATGTATCTGTCAGATATTTTTACTATACCCATTAACATTGCCGGTAATGGTGGACTTTCGCTTCCGGTTGGCTTAGGCGAAGACAGCGGATTGCCTGTGGCAGTGCAAATTATAGGTCCTCAATTTGGTGATTATGCTATTATGCGCGCTGCTGCTGCATTAGAGCAATGTTATCCTGACATCAGGCGTATAGCACCGCTGATGGATTCACTTAACGCTTCTGCTAATGGTCTCAAGTCGCCAGAAAGGGGTGTGGCATGAAAGACCTACAAACCGTGCTGCGCGAATGGGAGGCTGTGATAGGGTTAGAGGTTCACACCGAACTTACGACATTAAACACAAAGATGTTCTGCTCTTGCAAAATTGAGTTTGGTGCTTTGCCAAACACCCATGTTTGTCCGGTTTGTCTTGGATTACCAGGTGCCTTGCCCGTACCCAACAAGGCTGCCATTCAAAGCATCGTTTTGGCAGGCCTTGCCACCAATTGCAAGATTCAGAAACGCAGCATGTTTTATCGCAAGAACTACTTTTATCCCGACATGAGCAAGAATTTTCAGACAACTCAAGGTCCCATTGCGTTTTGCATGGATGGTTGGTTAAGTTTAGATGTTAATGGCAATGCCGCCAAGGAGCGCGTAGATGTAGTGGCAAATAAGAGCGCAGACTCTAGTTGTCAACAAGGCGGCCAACAAAATTGCCAGCTAGCTGCTGTAGCAACTCAAACTAGCTTAGGATACAGTACTCACATTGGTATTACTCGTATTCATATGGAAGAAGACGCGGGCAAAATGATTCATGTTGGTGGCACCGATGGGCGCATTACTGGTTCAGATTATTCTTTGGTAGATTACAATCGTTGCGGCACCCCGCTTATAGAGCTAGTTACAGAGCCTGATTTGCGTACGCCAGAAGAGGCCCGGCTTTTCTTGCAAAAACTACGCTCTATTTATTTAACGCTGGGTATATCAGACTGTTCTATGGAGGAAGGCTCGCTGCGCTGCGATGGCAATGTCAGCTTGCGTAAAAGAGGAAGTTCTAAGTTGGGCGTAAAAACCGAGCTAAAGAACATGAATTCCTTTAAGAACTTACACGATGGCTTAGCCTATGAGATTTGTCGACAGGCAGAGGTCTTAGAAAACGGCGGCACTGTGGCACAGGAAACTCGCCACTGGGAGCCCGCCAACAAACGCACGGTTAGCATGCGCGTAAAAGAAACCGCCGATGATTATCGGCTCTTTCCCGAACCGGATCTTGCGCCTTATGATTTAAGTGATGAATTTGTCGAGAAGTGCCGCGCCCGTCTCCCAGAGCTTCCCGATGCCAAAGCCAAACGCTACTTTGACGACTATGAAGTTGCTGCAAGTGACGCCATGAATCTTGCTGCAGACGTAGAACTTTCGGCATTCTTTGATGACGCCCTTCTCAACATAAAGAATAATGAAAAGACCGAGGGGTTAGCAACGCCTTGCCAAGCACTTGCTCAGCCCATTGCCAATATGCTGCTTAATGATGTCGTTGCCTATCTTAATAGCAATAATTTATTAATTGGCGATACGCAACTTACAGCAGCGGCGATTTGCGAACTGGCGGAACTTAGAGTGCGCGACGCGATTTCATCTAAGCAGGCAAAGGAAGTTCTAATGATGCTTGCAAAAGATGGTGGCTCGGCAAATGCGATTGTAAATGAGCTTGGAATTGAGCAGGTAAGTGATGCCAGTGAGCTGGAAACAGTGATTGATACAATCTTGGCGCAGTTTCCCGAAAAGGTTGAACAGTATCGTGGCGGCAAGCTTGGTTTGATGGGCTTTTTTGTTGGGCAGGCGATGAAGGAGACTAAGGGGCAGGGCAATCCTCAGCTTCTGAATAAGATTCTTAGCGAAAAGCTGGATGCAAGCGAGGCATAGGGAATGGCAGTGATGACCTATTTAATTAGACACGAAAGATTAGGTTAAGATGGGGCAGGTAATGAATCTGATGTTTTTAAGTGCAAATGATCCAGGCGGTGTTAGGTGAGCATCCTACTTGTTGCAATCATCTTTTGTGCGGTGGCATTCGAGTTTATAAATGGCTTTCATGACACAGCAAATTCTATAGCCACGACTGTTTATACAAAGGCGCTGCCGGTAGCGGGTGCAATTGCTCTTGCGGCGAGTATGAACTTTCTTGGAGCGCTAGTTAGCGAGGGTGTCGCTCAGACAGTTTCTAAGGGTCTTGTGAGTGTCGAAGTAGACGATTACGTCATTCTCGCTGCTCTAATTGGAGCTATTGTTTGGAACCTTTTTACTTGGTGGCGAGGCATACCATCGTCATCGTCTCACGCGCTAATTGGAGCTTTGCTTGGCGCAACCATTGCTTATACCATGGGAGTTGATGGCATTATATGGAGCGGAGTACTGCAAAAAGTGGTTATTCCCATGCTCACTTCGCCATTTTTAGGCTTCTTCATGGCGTTTTTTGTAATGAAGCTGATCCATAAGATCTTTTCGTCATTTAATCACCGCAAGACTGCGCGGGTCTTTTCTAAGCTGCAAGTACTTTCTGCGGCGGCTGTGGCTTTTGCTCATGGTACAAATGATGCTCAAAAGACTATGGGCATAATAACCTTGGCACTTGTAACTAGTGGCTTACTTGCAGATGCCGCAACGATTCCCTTATGGGTGAAGTTGCTTTGCGCGGCGACAATGGCTGCCGGAACATCTGTTGGCGGCTGGCGTATCATGCGAACAATGGGACATGGTGTAACCAAGCTAGATTCTGTAAGCGGCTTTGCCGCCGAGACGTCATCGGCAACGGTTATTCAGTTAATGACAGCTTTACACGCACCAATTTCTACAACGCATGCGATTACAACTGCGGTAATGGGCGTGGGCAGTGCGCGCAGACTTAAAGCTGTAAAGTGGAGTAAAGCAAAAGACATAGTGATGACATGGGTTGTGACATTGCCATCTGCTGTAATACTGGGCGCGCTTTTTGTCTTTATCATTCGCTTTCTGATTCAGACATTTGCTGGTTAAGTTGTTTGGTTAGTTGTTGTCTGGTTGGTTGTTTGGTTGGTTGTTTGGTAGGTTAGTTGCTTGGTTAGTTGTTTGTTTGGTTGGTTGGTTGTTTGTTTTGTTGCTGTTTGGTTGGTAGTTTGAGTTGCCGCGATTATTAAGAAAAACATTAAGAAATGCGTTGCGAAGGGCACTAAGAAGAGCACTAAGAAGAGCACTAAGATGACCATAAGGAATACATTAAGGAGACCGTAAATGGCAAAGCAAAAATTTGATTACTTTGAGGCACTAGAGAGGCAAGGCGAATTTGCCTGTAAAGAAGCAGGCATGCTTGTTGAGGTTTTTCGGGACTTTAATATAGAGGCCTTGCCAAGTCGTATAGAGGCTATTCACGCGATAGAAAATGCTGCTGATGACCAAAACCATGAACTATTTACACATATTGCCACCGAGTTCTTACCGCCAATAGACCGCGAAGATATCGCCGAGATGGCGCATCGCTTAGATGACATTGTAGACTACGTAGATGACGTTGTTCAGCAGCTTTATATGTATAACATTTTAGAGTTATATCCTAAGGCTCTAGAGTTTGCCGAGCTAATTGAGCGTGCAACCAATGCCTTGGTTGTGGCGCTTAAGGAGTTTCGTCACTTTAAGAAAGCAAAGATTTTGGGCGAGCGTATTATAGAGGTTAATGATTTAGAAGAAGAGGCCGACAAGCTATATTTTGCTACTATACGTGACCTCTATACAAATTATGTTGATAAGCCCGTCTATATTATGGCATGGAGCAATGTCTTTTTACGCATGGAGCGATGTATAGATGCCTGTGAAAATGTTGTAGATATGATGGCTACTGTCGTGCTTAAGAATAGCTAGCAAAGTCGTTGTGCGATATGCGTAGAATGTATTTACAGTTGCGGTATTGCTAGCGGTTTAGCTGGTGGTTTTGTTAGAGGTTTCGGTAGCGGTATTGCTAGTGGTATTGCTAGTGGTTTCGTCAGCGGTTTGTCGGTGGTTTGTCGGTGGTTTTGGTAGCGGTTTTGCTAGTTGTTTCGTCAGCGGTTTTGTCAGTGGGCGGCATTCAAGGCGACTTTAGCGAAATTTGGGGTTGTCATGTAACGAATTGTGGTAAAATATTTTCTGATGAGCTGGTGTGGCGCAATGGTAGCGCAACTGATTTGTAATCAGTCGGCTGTAGGTTCGAGTCCTATCACCAGCTCCATTTTTTTGTATCCTATTGCATGTGGCTTAAGCGGCTGCATGCAATATTTGTAAATTGGAGGATAGCTTTCTAGATTGCTTGCAGTTTTGCGTTTGCTAGAAAATAGTTAGCATGCAATTAGAATCAGCGATTGCAAAAAAGGAGGAAACGACGTGTTAGTTTCATTAGTAACGAGGATTCGCATAGATGCATCCAATCCAATTGGGGCAATCATCATTGCAATTATTGTAGTTGCGGCCGCAACGGGTATTGTTTATGCGTTTTTAGACTTTTTATTTTGTAAAGTAATTTTGGGTATAATGGGAGTGCCGGAAGAAAGGCGCAATAATCATTTCTTAAGTAAGCTTGCCATAATCATTTCGCTTTTAGTTTTATTGTATGGAATTGCGGCGGTTATTCTGCCTGTCTTTAATATAGACACTGGTATCGTAAACATACTTAACATAATCGAATAGGGTATTACTCTTGTCTTTGCGCGATAAGCTTTCTGAACTGGATAAAATAATTCAAGACACAGACAGCCTTGTCTTTTTTGGCGGGGCAGGAGTTTCTACAGAAAGTGGTATCCCTGATTTTAGAGGTGAGGCCGGACAGTACAAGGCGCAAAGTGTCTATGGACATTCGCCTGAGTATTTAATTTCGCATACGGCATTTGTTAGAGATACCAAACTTTTCTATCGCTACTACCGCGAAAATCTTGTGTATTGTGACGCTAAGCCTAATAAGGCGCATCTGGCATTGGCAAAGTTAGAGCGTAAGGGGCGACTACAAGCGATAATCACGCAAAATATTGATGGTTTGCATCAGCAGGCTGGGTCAAAAAACGTGATTGAACTGCATGGCTCTATTCATAGAAATCACTGTTTAGATTGTGGCAAGTCTTTTTCGTTAGAACATATCATGTTGGCAGATGATTTGCCACGCTGTGATGTCTGCGGAGGCATTGTTAAGCCTGATGTTGTGTTATATGAAGAACCATTAGACAAAATGGCGTTGGACGCTGCCACTAAGGCAGTTATGCAAGCTAACACAATGATTGTGGGTGGCACATCTTTGGTTGTTTATCCCGCAGCAGGCTACGTTGATGCGTTTCGCATGTCTTCTGGTACGCAAAAGAAACTTGTCATTATTAACAAAGATGAAACCGACAAAGACTTGCTTGCCGACCTTGTAATTCATGATAGCATTGGTAAAGTCTTAGGACGCTACTTGGGGTGATTGTTGGTCGGTTTGTGGTCTGTTTATCAGTACACTTTGCATTGGTTCAGAAACGATATTAGCATGATGGTAATAAAACGCTCCCTAGCACATCTCCCGTCAACTACGCTGCTAAGAACTTTCAACCTTACGCTATACTGCCAACTTACATAAATCGTCATCTCATACTAATGGTCATACTTCTAATTTCGTAGAAAACTCATACCCCTTAAAGCAAACAAAATAACGTATAACGACCGATTTCTAAGATTTAAGAAAGGGTTTACACTGCCAAGGTGGCATTGCGTCTGCCATGTGCCTTTGCTAAGGTCCGGCAAGTGCTGCAGCCGTGTTAGGAAAAGCCACTGTTCATCTAATGTCTTGGTGGCACAGGGCAGCGCAATACTCACGCATTACATCAGCTGGGCTTATTTGTTTGATTTACCTTTGTTTGTGCTGTTTGGTGATGGTGGTCATCTTGCTATTTATTACTGTGCTGCAAATTCATTTGGTCAAACATAAAGCAGAAAATGTAAAAAGATGGAAAGGCGGTGTGACTATGGAAGAAACTATGGAAGAAACTATGGAAGCGAATGCAGAAGCGAATACGGAGGAGAAGAAAGAGAAGGTAGATAAAAAGCATTACACGCTCATTAATCACAAGAAGCCATTTCGCTATGATGAGGATGGTCTTCATGTAACTAGGAGCTGCGGCTGGTCTGCTCCAGGGTGTCATTTGGGTTGCGGTTTACTAATGTACACCAATGACGAAGGTCGCCTTGTAAAGGTTGAAGGCGATCCAGAAAATCCCTTTAACGAAGGGCGTGTTTGCTGTCGCTGTTTAGCTTTGCCAGAGGTTGTCTATCATCCAGATAGAATCCTTTACCCCATGAAGCGAAATAAAGAAGATCGAGGTAAAGATAAATGGGAGAAAATCACATGGGATGAGGCATATAGCCTTGTGGCAGAGAAGTTCAATTATTACAAGGATACTTTTGGTCCAGAGACAATTGCCTACTATGCTGGTACAGGCAGAGATATTGGCCAATACCTTACGCGACTTTGTTGGGGGTCAGGAAGCCCAACTTTTGTTTTTCAGATGAGCGGGCAGGCGTGTTATTCTCCACGTGTAGCAGGTTGTTTTGCCAACACTGGAGCTTTTTGGCTCGGTGATTATTCTCAACAATATCCAGATCGTTACAATAACCCAAATTGGCAGGTTCCCGAGTGTATAGTTATCTGGGGCAACAATCCTATAATTTCTAACTCTGATGGCCTGTATGGACATTGGGTCGTAGATTGCATGAAACTTGGTTCAGAGCTTGTTGTCATAGACCCGCGCTTAACTTGGCTTGCTGCTAAGGCACAGCATTTTTTGCAGATACGTCCGGGCACAGATGCCGCACTAGCTTTGGGAATGATTGACGTGATAGTTAAGGAAGATCTCTACGATCAGGAGTTTGTAAGTTGCTGGTGCTATGGTTTCGAGGAACTTGCGTCAAGGGCGGCAGAATACCCGTTAAGCAAAGTTTCAGAAATCACATGGATTCCCGCCAACGAGATTGCCGAAGCTGCCAGATTTATTGCCAAATCAAGTAATGCAATTTTGCAGTGGGGAGTGGCAATTGATCAAACGAAAGAGACAGTTCCAACCGCACAGGCTCTTCTTGCTATCTTTGAAATTACCGGCAACATAGACAAGCCAGGTGCGATGGTGCCGCCCACGAATATCTTAAACTACGCTGCCGGCTGGGGAGCCGAATTTTTATCTAGAGAGCAAGATGCCAAGCGTCTTGGCCAGGACAAATATCCACTCTTAAAGATGGGCTTTCAGGAGTGTGCAACCGATGAAGTAATGAATTGCCTAGAAAGTGGCAAGCCATTTAAATTAAAGGCAGCTTGGATTCAAACAACTAACTTCTTGGCGTGTACAGGTGTTGATCCAAAGCGTACGTTAAAGGCGCATATGAACTATGAATTTATCGTTTGTGTAGACTTGTTCATGACACCAACCATCATGGCATTAGGCGATGTTTTCTTGCCAGCATGCACCTTCGCCGAGCGTGATGGCTTGCGCATTGGCGATGGCATGCAGCGAGCAGAGACTATTAACAAGGTTATTGAGCCTTTGGGCGAAAGCAAGTCTGACATGGAGATTAACCTAGAGATTGGCAAAAGAATATCTCCTGAGGCGTGGCCATGGAAAGACGTCGAGGAAATGTATTCAAGTATCATTGACGAGACAGGCTACTCCTTTAAGGAGATGCAAGAGGTTGCCCCTGGTTACCCGGCGTTTGAGTATCAGATGCACAAAAAAAGCATGCTAAGACAAGATGGTGGTGTTGGCTTTGAAACTCCAACTGGACGCATAGAGCTTTGGTCGCATTTTTATAATATGGCAAGCCTTGATCCGCTGCCGGCATTTGAAGAGCCAACACCTGGTCCTGTGGCGACACCTGAGCTTTTAGATGAGTATCCACTTGTGCTAACAACTGGTGCCAGAAACTGGAGTATGTTTCATTCTGAGCACAGACAGGTTCCTCATTTGCGCGCAATTCATCCTGACGCCATAATTGAAATTAACCCCGCGACTGCAAAAAAATATGGTCTTAAAGATGGCGATTGGTGTTGGGTAGAAAATCATCTAGGGCGCTGTAAACGGCGCGTTGTTCAAACACCTATAGTTAATGAGCAGACATGCAGCACTGATCACGGTTGGTGGCTCCCAGAAAAAGAAGGTGCTTTAGACGAAGGCCTATATGGACTTTGGGATATGTGTGTTGGCAATTTGATTGAATACAATTGCGGTAAATCTGGTTTTGGCGCAAACTATAAGACTTTGCTTTGCAAAATTTACAAGGTAGAAGAAGGAGAATAACTATGTCGGCATATGGACTTTTAATAGATTATGAATGGTGTACTGGCTGTCATACCTGCGAAGTGGCATGTCAGATTGAGCATGCTCTTCCAACTGATCAATGGGGAATAAAGATAATGAATGTTGGTCCTTGGGAGTATGCACCTAAAAAATGGCAGTATGCTTATCTGCCTGTGCCTACAGACCAATGTGATCTTTGTAAAAATCGTGTTGAGAAAAGCCATACTCCAACCTGCGTGAAGCATTGTCAGGCAAAATGCCTAAAGTATGGCAAGGTTGAAAAACTAGCCGAGGAATTGGCAAAAAAACCAAAACAAACTCTGTTTTCGCTATAGCAACTAACGAGTTTGGCTGCCAACAAGTTATAGCAACTAACGAGTTTGGCAGCCAATAAGTTATGACAACTGACTTGTTTTGGCGACCAACAAGTGCTTGTAGTATTAGAGTTGTATTTAGAGTTTGATTTAGATTTAGATTGGAGGAAGAAATGAAAAGATTTAAGGCGTGGATTGCTGTTTGGGCAATAATCATAGCTAGCATTCTTATTGCTTTTGAGTATGGCAAGGTTGCTCCTGCTGCTCCTAATATGATGGAAATATTAGGAATCTCGTACACGACACAAGGTCTTATGATGACCATGTTTTCACTTGCCGCAGTGGCGATGGCTGCCTTTGGCGGTAATTTAATAGATCGTTTTGGTGCTCGTAAAGTTGTGGGTATAGCCTTGGCGTTTTCTGTCATTGGAAATCTGGTTGCTCTTTTTTGGACTACAGATGCGGGCATTCTTGTAACAAGAGCGCTAGAGGGTTGCGGCTATGGTGCGGTTATGACAGCGGGGCCAGGTGTTATTGCAGCTTGGTACGAGCCAAAAAAACGCGCCCTTGCAAATGGCGTTTGGGGTGCTAACGTGGGTTTTGGCTTCATGATTTGTACACTTTGTGCTACCCCAATTATGGAAAATGGCAACTGGACGAGCATGTGGATTTTTGGCCTAATTGGCGCAGTTCTTTCCCTACTGCTTGTAGTTGTTCTTGTTGTGATGCCGCCAGATAACCAGCGCAAAGATCTTTTAGAGAACGTTTGTTTATCAGATGATGAATCTAGCAAGCATGGACCTTTTTGGGGTTATATGGCTCCGCTTGCAATACTTGCCGCAGTAATGTTTTTCTTAACAGGTGGGCCAACAGATGCCTTTAACTCTTTTACCATTCCTTATCTAAATGTATATCTTGGATGGGAAGAGGGGATTGCAAACATGTGTTCGAGCATTGCTGCATGCGGTATGTTAATTGGTGCCATTGTTATGGGCTACATCTTTGCCTTTGCAAAGGATAAGGGCATGGTCTTGCTAATAAATATCTTACTAATGGCGGTTGTCTATTTCCTTTGGTTTAGGCTTGACCTTGGCATTGCCCAGACTTACGTTATCGCCTTTGTTTCTGGTTGCATTATGGGTGCAGCGCCAACATTTTATTTTGCAATTACCCCAGATGCAGCAAGATCGCCAAAAACTGTTGCGGCAGCAACGGCAGTTGTTGTTTTAGGAATGAACATTGCTACCTTATCTATTCCAGCCATGATTGGCATGATTTTAGATAGTTTTGGCTATGAAGCCGCGTCTGCAGCGATGGGAACACTTGCAATCATAGCAGCAATTATTTGCCTTGTATTCAGAAACATGTACAATAAAACTGCTGGTATAGGCAAGAAAAGTTCTAAATAGAACGCTGCTATAAGTAGCAAATAGCCACATGTTGCAGATCACCATAAGTCGCTAGTATCCAAAGGCTTCTTTATCCTAGCGTGAGGTCTTCCTAGCAAAAACTATCAGTACTAGAAGCTAGGTTCTCTTCTAAAGACGTGTTTATCCCGGCAGAGCGGTTTTCTCTACAAGATCAATGAGTTCCTGCTGGGAATGAACTTCTAGTTTCTTGTAAATATGATAGATATGGGTTTTTACTGTATGCCCCGAAATAAAAAGGACGCTTTGTACATAGCTGGCGTTGCGCCCTTTTGCTAGGAAGAGAAAGATGTTTGTTTCTTGAGCAGTTAAGTTGCATTTGTTGGCAATGGTCAAACATTTATCGCGCCAGACAGTGCGATGTTGAGCAAAAGGCACATTAACATTGTCTGGCACGACCTCCCATTTTGAAGAGACAAGCTCGATAACTAGAGCAAGGATAATCATTGTAGTGATAAAGGCAAATACGGTATTGTTAAGGTTAGCTGGGAGCAACTGAATGGTTGCAAGTCCAATTCCCCAGCCTAGAGCAATACTAAAAAAGCTGACAATCAGTCCGGTACTTGCATATGCAAAAAGGTTAAGCGACCTCTCTTTAATCTCGAAGAGGATGGTTTCCCAGCTTAGGGCATCAAAACATGTAAAACCAAAAACTGCCAAGGACAATAGTGGCACCTGAAGCAGTGGTGGAAGGTAATTTATTGGTATTAAGGCAATAACAATCAATGGCAAAAGCAGCTTCTTAAAGCGATCGATATCAAGAGGCTTCTTTGTAGCAAACGTGTTTAGAGTTAAGAAGATTGCCGACGCTATAATCGCGCAAATCAAAACAAAGATCAAGTCGTTTTGCAGCGCAAGGTTTAAGGCAATACAAGAAATAATACCAAACGAAATAGAGTAAATTGCCGTGAGTGGAGCAAAGAACAAATGTTCGCCAAAGTGGCTTGAGGCTAATTTTAATGTCGAGAAACGCCCTGGCTTTTGCTCATTTGTCTGCTCTTGCACCGGTTCATGCTTTTGCTCTTGCTTTTGATCTCGCTTTTGCCAGCCTGACAGATTGCAGCAAATAATAGCGACAGTTAAGAGTAATGCGGTGGTAACAATGCCCCAAACAGGTGCAAGACAGTTGATTAAAGCATAGATAAGAGCGGCAACAATAAAGCTTACTGGCACGCAGCGCGTTATGACACTAGTAGATAAGCGCATCATCTGTTCACCGCTTTTGATAAGTACAGAAGAGCAAATTGCATGCGAACTTATCCACAAAAGATAAGTCAGCCAAATTGGCAATGGATGATTAAATTCAGAAAACAGTGCCGGAACAGAACTAAGTGGAGAAGCAATAATTAGCAGAATCAGTCCAAAATTGCTATTAAATAAACGTTGAAAAAATAGGGGGAACAAAGAGATGACAAACACCGAGACACCTGAACATAAGGCACCAACAACCAATAAAGATAAGTAAAAAGTCCATTGATCGCTTGGGAATGGGTTGACGACAGCTGAGGAGAAGTTCACAAAAATCCAACTCCAGTAGGCAGAAAGCGCAGCTATACCAGCAAATGTAGCAAGTTCGTTAGTTTGCATTAATCTTTCGTTAGACGTTAGCGTGTTGGTATGCGAATTGCTGGTACGCGAAAGCTCGTCGCTTGACGTTAACGTGTCGGAATACAAGTGCGCTTTGCTGGATTTAGAGCTGTCAGATTGCAAAGGCGCTTTGCAGAATTTTAACTCGTTGGCTCGCAAGTGTGTTTTGGTGGGATTTGAATCGTCAGCGGGTTTAATCAAGTTGTCAGTGACCTTTCCGTTGTTGCTTTATCATTGCCTATCGTTTGTTTGCCGTAGCGTGTCGTTACATGATGTGCGCATACATCTAGCACGTCTTAAGGTAGCTTTCGTATTATAAGAATCTGCTAGTGATATAAGATTGTAACATGCAAGGGCAGCTAGATATGTGTTTGAGGTGTGAATTAAGGTGTAGGTTGAGTTGGATTGCGGGCGTTGGATTGCGGGGAAATAAGGTGGAGCAAGGCGGTCGCTAACCTAACTGCCAAGTGCTTGCAAATCAACGTTGGACAATCAGCGTTGGCAAACCGGTGCTGGCTAACCAGTGAGCTGCAACCGCTAACCTAACCGCCAAGTGCTTGCATCTGTCAACCAGCATCTGTCAACCAAGCGGCGTGCCGGCGAACGAGCGCAAAATATGGTACTATCACTTTAAGATAACTAATTGTGACTGAAGGGAACTCATGAGAGTTTATAACACGCTAACAAGGAAAAAAGAGGAGTTCGTGCCAATTGTGCCTGGTAAGGTTGGCTTTTACATTTGCGGACCTACTGTTTATAACGATATCCACATTGGCAATGCCCGTACTTTTTTAAGTTTTGATGTCATCCGTCGTTATTTAGAATTCTTAGGCTATGAGGTAAACTATGTGCAAAACCTTACCGATGTAGATGACAAAATAATTAAACGTGCTGCCCAAGAGGGGATTAGTGCTAGTGAGCTAGCAAAGAAATATGCTAGTGCCTTTACAGAAGTTATGACCGCGGTTGGTGTTAAGAAACCTAGCATTCAGCCGCGAGCAACTGAAGAGATAGAGCAGATGATTGCGATGATCTCTGAACTTGAAAGTAAAGGACATGCTTATGCTGTAGATGGTGATGTTTACTTTGCCGTTCGTTCGTTTTCTGCTTATGGCGAGCTTTCCGGGCGCGACATAGAGCAATTGCAAAGCGGTGCTCGCGTAGATATAGACGAGCGCAAGCGCGATCCCTTAGATTTTGCGCTCTGGAAAGCCGCAAAGCCTGGCGAGCCTGCCTGGGATTCACCTTGGGGACAAGGCCGTCCGGGGTGGCATATAGAGTGCTCGGCAATGAGTGCTCGCTATTTGGGAACGCCATTTGATATTCACGCAGGTGGAGATGACCTTGTTTTTCCGCATCACGAAAATGAACGCGCTCAGAGCGAAGCCTGTGCGCAGACTAAATTTGCCAATTATTGGCTTCACGGTGGCATGCTTACCATTGATTCAGAGAAAATGAGCAAAAGTGAGGGAAATTTTCTTTTACTAAAAGATGTCTTAACACATGTGCGCCCACAGGCCTTGCGCCTGTTAATGCTACAAACACACTATAGATCGACTTTTGACTATTCTCCAGAGCGCCTAAATGAGGCCATGGCATCCCTTGAACGCATAGAGACGGCTCTGCGCAATCTTAAATGGCTTTTAGACAACACGGCAGAGGTTCCAACTGTACCTAATGACATTACAGACACCAATGTTAGTTGGACAAGCGACTTACTCACGCAAATTGAGCGCTGCCGCGAGCAATTTGTAAAGTCTATGGATGATGACTTTAACACTGCCAGTGCTATGGCAGCCATATTCGACTTAGTTACAGCCGTGAATTCTAGTACAAAAGATGGAATCCGTGGCGATACACACCGAATGGCAGTTGACGATGCGGCAGCTACCATAGTAGAGTTATTGGCGGTTCTGGGCGTAGATTTGTTGGCAACGCAAGACGCTTATGACTTCTCACCAAAAATAACTTCCGAGTTAGTTAAGCTGGCTGAAGAGCTTACAGGCTCGCTTGTAAATAATGATGAAGCTTTTGCTATAACTGCCGTTTTAGACACACGCGCCCGTGCTCGCGCAGCTAAGGATTGGGCTTTGGCCGATGCCATACGCGATCGCTTAGCTGAGCTTGGGCTAATAATAGAAGATACTGCCCAAGGCGCAAGAGTGGTGCGCAAATGAGCAAAGGCGGTTGGCGTGAGCAAACAAAAGACTTTAACCTAAAGCCATTTAAGTATAATTATGCCACTTTAGCTGACATTATAGGTGCAGGTAAAAACGACGCTCATGCTTTGGTGCTAGTGTTAGATCATATTACTGATGTTGGCAATTTTGGTGCCATTGTTCGTAGTGCAGAAGTTGTGGGGGTAACCGGCATCGTAATACCCAATGCGCGCTCGGTGCAAGTTAATGAGGCAGTTTTTAGGACATCTGCCGGGGCGATTGAACATGTCCGTGTCGCCCGTGAGGCCAATATCGCTGACAGTTTGCGGCGCTTAAAGAGTGCGGGATTTTGGGTAGCTGGTGCCACCGAGCACGCTTCTGAGCTTATTTGGGATGCGCCTTTAGATGGGCAACTTGCAATTGTTCTTGGCTCAGAAGAGACAGGGCTTTCCCGCCTGACTCGTGAGTTGTGCGACTTCGAATTTAAGCTGCCACAGCGTGGCCAGACTCAGTCTTTAAACGTAGCTCAAGCAGCCACAGCCATACTTTACGAGTGCTTGCGAAGGATGAATTAGGAAGATTTTGGGAAGCGGTCACAGTAAGTTATGCTAGCATGCAAACGTGCTAGCATGATTACTTGTTTGCATAATAGCATGCTAGCAAACTAACGTGCAACAAACTAACGTGCTAGTTATTAATAGTGCGCTAATGTATTAGATTTTTTTGGGACAGAGATCCCCAATAGGGCACTTTGCGCATTGCGGACGCCGTGCGTCACAGAATTCGCGTCCAAATAGCACCCATTGGTGGTTAATGGTTCCCCAATTTTTTTTCTCAAAAAAGTCCATCAGATCATGTTCAACTTTTTCGGGCGTGCTATGTTTTTTTGTTGAGAAACCCAGTCTGTGCGCGATGCGAAAGACGTGTGTGTCTACGGCAATGCCATCAACAATTCCAAAAGCCACATTTAAGACAATATTGGCAGTTTTGCGGCCAACTCCGGGAAGTTTAACTAGCTCTGACATCGAGCTTGGGACTTTGCCATTATGCTCGGCTAACAAGATTTGGGATAACTTTATACAATTTGCGGCCTTAACACGATAAAAACCTATCGAGCGGATAACAGCTTCTATGTCTGTGGCTTTTGCCAATGCCATAGACTGTGGGTCTGGCCAGTGACTAAAGAGCTCGCCGGTAACTTTATTTACAGCAGCATCTGTTGTCTGAGCACTAAGCAAGACCGCAATAACCAATGTAAAAGCATCGCTGTGATTAAGCAGACACTGTCCTTTGGTGGGATAAATGTCGCTTAAGCGCTTAACAATAAGCTCGCCACGTTGGCGTTTGGCAGCTTTAGTTTCTTTGGGCATGCTAAGCTTGCGATTGCGTCTTTGCAAAACAAGATAGCGATTCAAGTTGCCAGTGCTACCATCGGCAGAAAAAGTGTTTAGTAGCTTAGCTTCGCTATTTGTTGACACTACCAGTTCATGAATTTCTTCATCGCTAAAACTGTGGCAGTAGCGCCAAGCGTTATCTTGGTTTTGCCAGCCAAGCAAAAAATCATTTTCGTTTAACTCAGCTTGCAGATCATTAGCCAGTTGACTTGCAGTTGTGGCATACTTTTCGCTGTAATGCGCGCTAATATTGGCAATGGCTTGCGCCTTTTGCTGTCTTGTCTTTTTGGCTATTGATACGTCATTTAAGAATTGCCAAAAGGAAACGATAATAATACCACCGCGGCTCGTGCTCTTAATAAGTGCTAGCATAATAGCTTTACGCAGCTCCTGATCGGGCACATGGTGCATAAATCCAAAACAGACAGTTAGGTTGCAACCATCTGAAGGCAGAAGTTGCCTAAGTTGCTCAAGCAGTTTATCGCCGCTTTTATCAACAATTAAAGTTTTTATGATGTCTAAGTTAAGATGTATGGGCATACTTATTTTGTCTGAAACGACAGATTCAGGGTTTTCAAGTGCGAGGACAGCGCTATTATCAACAGAATAAAAATTAAAAGCTATATCTTGTTTGCTGCGAGAGAGAAAAGACATAAAGCGCATGTTACCGCAGGCAAAGTCTAGCACAGAAAAGCAGTTGGGATCATATTCTTTAGAATTAATAAGCAACTTAGAGTCTATAATATTTAGGCATTGCGACCATCCATACCAAGCGGTTTTTCTTGTGGATGCAAAAGAGGCGCCATGTATTTTATAGAAGTCGTTGTTTATAGCGCAGAGTGTTCTAATAGTAATTTCGTTCATTGTTGTTTCCCATCAGTTTCTAATCTGTTCTTAATCTGCTTTATGCACTTCTCACATTCTATAGTAAAATGCACTAAGACATGCAGACGATAATTTTAGAGATATTAGACGAGCTTAACAGGCGTGGCAGTTTAAACGATGAAGAGCTGGCGCAGATTATTCGTCGCCATAACAAGGTGCTTTACGCCAATACAGCAGGCGCAAATGTTAAACGTAAAGATTTTTCCAAGAAGCACTTGTTGCCTTGGTATCTAAAAATAAAGGAACAAGAGCCAAACCGCTGGGCATCTTGGAACGTTAGTGACAGCTTAGAGAAGTTGCTCATTGCCACTTTGCAGGTAAAGCCAAGGCGAACCGCCTCAGGTGTTGCCACAATAACTGTTTTAACCAAGCCATGGCCATGTGCAAATGATTGTCTTTACTGCCCTAATGACTTGCGTATGCCCAAGAGCTATTTGCATGATGAACCTGCCTGTCAAAGGGCAGAGCGCAACTATTTTGATCCTTATTTGCAGGTCATGTCGCGTCTGCGAGCGCTTGTGCAAATGGGACACGCCTGTGACAAAATAGAGCTAATCGTGCTTGGTGGCAGCTGGACAGATTATCCTCAAGAATACCAAATTTGGTTTGTTTCAGAACTTTTTCGTGCTCTTAACGAATACTCAGATGCAAAACTGAGCGCAGATTGCGCAAAAGAGCGTCGGTTGTTTTATCACGAAAATGGACTAAGTTGTCGCGATGATGAGATTTTGTGTCAAACAGAAGATTTGCAGAGTCAGGTTGACGCTAGCATGCTATCATATAAACAAGCATATATGCAATTATATGGTTTAGATAGCGTATGGGCAAAACTTGCCGGAAAACAAATTGCAGAATATGATGCACTGCAGGCTTTACAGCTTGCAAACGAGGACGCGGCGCATCGCGTTGTTGGCCTTTCTATAGAGACGCGCCCCGACGCGCTTAATTGTGAAAACTTATTCTTTTTGCGCAAACTGGGATGTACTAAGATTCAGATTGGAGTGCAGAGCTTAGATGCGGCAATCCTTGCGATGAACAATCGCGGCAGGTCGCAGAACTTGCCTGCGAGCGACAGTTGCGATAATCAGCAGAGCCTTCATGCGACCGACAGTTGCGACAATCAGCAGAACTTGCCTGCGAGCGACAGTTGCGATAAACCAAATGGCGCCGGCGCAACTCACGAAATCAAAGCTATTGCCAACGCTTTTATCTTATTAAGGCTTTTTGGTTTTAAAATTCAAGCACATTTTATGCTCAACCTATTTGGAGCCACCACCACTACAGACAAACGTGATTATTGGCGTTTTGTAAATGAGCAATCGTGGCTACCTGACGAAGTTAAGCTTTATCCCTGTTCACTTGTAAATGGTACAGCGCTGCAAGCAAAATATTCAAGTGGAGAATGGCAACCTTATACCCAAGCAGAGCTACTTGATGTTCTTAGCGCCAACATGTTGGCAACGCCACCTTTTGTGCGTGTCTCTAGAATGATTCGCGATATTTCTGCCAAAGATATACTTGTTGGCAACAAAAAAACAAACCTTAGGCAAATGGTTGATGCCAGATTGGCCGATCAGGGCGACAGTTCTTGCGAGATACGTTCTCGCGAGATTTGCCAAACGCAGATAGAGCTAAATGAGCTAAGTCTAGATGATTTTAGCTACGAAACCATTGTCACCTATGAGCATTTTTTGCAGTGGGTCACAAAAGACAATCGTATCGCTGGTTTTTTGCGTCTATCTTTACCAAAACCTGAGTATCTAAGCTTGCTTGCGAGCAGCGGTCATGTCATGCCCATAGGACCTAGTGAGGCAATGATTAGGGAACTACATGTCTATGGCAAGGTTGCTCAGCTTACTAACGCCTCCTTAGACGAGCCTACTGTTGCTGACGAAACTAATAATAAAAATGTTGAGAATAACTTAGCCGCTTGTGAGTTAAAAGCTAAACATACATCTAAGCTCGCTGCAAATGCTCAACATCTTGGTCTTGGCAGACAACTCATAGCTAAAGCAAGCGCTATTGCAAAAGAACATGGTTACAACAAGCTAAACGTCATTAGTTCTGTGGGCACAAGGCATTACTATCGCAACCTTGGTTTTGTTGATAATGGTCTTTATCAACAAAAATACGTTGGCCAGTAAGCTATTGTAGGCAACTATCAGCAGTCGCATCAGTCATATGTTGTCTTCTATGGGTCTAAAACTTATAGCTAAACTAAAAGTGCTCAAGTTGTATTTTTCTTCATCTGGGTATTCCTCCTTTGTCAAGCATGTCATCTAATATTACAAAAAGTTCAGCGCGCACCTTATTCAGCTTTTCTTGGTGTGATGCTCTCTTGCCACGCCTCATCTCCGGCGAACTTTCCGTTGCCGATGTGGACGGGCGGATGGTATCCGCCCCTACGGACGACAGTGACGGGCGGATGGTATCCGCCCCGACGGGTAACATTGACGGGCGGATGGTATCCACCCCCACGGACGGGGCGGCGCTTGGCGGGCGGATGGTATCCGCCCCTACGGGGGGAATCGGCTATTGTAGGGGCGGATATCATCCGCCCGCAAACCGACGCGACCTCTAAATGATGATTTATCTTCTTGTTTTCATCGATTCTGTTATCTAGTGCTGAAAGAGTATCTGCAATAGATCATTGTTCTTCAAGAGACATGACTGGAATCTGATATCTCATAATGGTCGTTTAATCACCACGAGGCATCTTTGTTCCTTTTGAATTTGTTGTGTCGTAGTCAAAAAATCTATCATCAGATAACGCATAATAAAGAAATTTAGAATCCACATCATCTGTTGAACGAACGACCAGAACATCATTGGAACAACCGCCACTGTTTTTTTGTATACCAAATCTTTTTGAAATGTTCGTCGTGCTATAAAAAAATCGATACCACCTTCAGATTCTTCTTAAAGGTGGCATCTATGTTGTTTTGACTGAAAATACGATTCCACATGCTCTAATAGTTCCTCTTTTATTTTCTCAAATTTTTGATTTAAATCCAGTGTCACAACACTTATCCGATTGCCATTCAATTCATAATGATGGTCGGGTTGTTGATCGCCTGTTGTCTTAGCATAAAGTAGCATCCCGCCAACTTCCTCACCCTCTCTAGGAATCCAGTTATTAACGTATGTGAAGATTTGATAGAGGCTATCGGACTTTTGCTTGGCATTTCCACCCGCAAATTTGGTTGCCATATTTTCAGAATAAAATTTGGTATCGACAATCAAGGTTTTCGTGCCATCACTTAATACGATATCAGTCTGCATCACTGGCAAGGCATCAATAATGCCATCGTTAGAAATCCACGGTATTTGCGGATGGGTCACTTTATAGTTGGTTTCCCGTTTATAGAATGCAAACACAAACTTCTCATAAAGTGCAGATAACCTTTGCTCATCTTCTACCTCCCTTAGCCATTGCTCCTCAGAGGATTCATCTAGTAACAATTCTTCATACAGATATCTGCATACATCAACTAGGAACTGATAACGGATATTTTGCCGATTGTAGCGGACTTGCTTCCAAAGCCCAAGATTAAGTTCAATATCTGTCACTTCAGCAAAATAAGGTAACAAGCCATAGAAGAATCTCCTGTTAGGCTTGGAAATATCAGGCGTCCTGCTGAGATAGCGAATTGTTGCCTTCAAAATCTGATTTAAAAAAACATCCACAGAAAATTCATCGTATAAGACAACTAACTTCTTATCAACAAGAGTATTTCGTTTAATCGAAGCATTTATATCAATCTTTCCTCTGATGACCATTGACGTGTCGTCTTTCCGAATATAGTCATTTATCAGCCCCCCTCGGATTAGTACAGGTAGACCGATTTTCAAAATTTCTGAATACAGGTCTTTTACGTTTTCAAATTTCTCTATACCCATTCGTTGATATTCTGACAGTCCTAGCGTCTGGTATGCATATGAGAGCATGCAATAAACATTTCGAATTGGAATTTTGGAATTATTCTCTACCATAAGCAGCCTTCAACTTATCTGCCCAATCCTCTGCCTTTTCCTCAGCATCAAACCAATATTCATACAGTTGAGGAATGATTTCATACTTCACAACTTCGTCAAGTCTTGATTCCGCATCAATCTTATATGCATCGCCAACAAAATAGCTATGCCCGATTTGGAACCCTTTTCCGAGCTTCTCTGCGATTGTTTTATTAAGGGATTTAATCACTTCAATTATTTTTAGCACTTTCGAAGGTGAGCCAATGCTGTTGATATATTCAAGGAAAGTCGAATTCTCAAAGGCAGGAGCTATATCATAAAACGAAAATCTACGTCTCAACGCGTAATCCAGCAAAGCAAGACTTCGGTCTGCAGTATTCATCATTCCGATAATATAAAGATTTGAAGGCACTGAAAATTTCTCGTTTGAGTAGAGCAAATTCACCGATTTACCGCGTTTATCCGTTTCAATCAGCATCATGAGCTCACCTAAAATTTTACTCATATTGCCTCGATTGATTTAATCAATGATAAAAAAGTAATCACGCTCAGGATCCCTAGAAGCCTTACGTGCAAATTTCACGAATGGACCTTGCTTCAGTTCGAATCCTTCCCCATCTGCTTTTGGTCGATATCCTTCGATAAAATCTTCATAACTATAACTTTGATGAAATTGAATCATCTGGATGCGCGAATCATCTTTCTCTTTCATCACGAGATAAGCCAACCTATCAGCTATGAAAGTCTTCCCTACACCGGGAGCACCTTTCAAAATAAGGTTCTTTTTATTGTGTAGAATCGATTGAAGTATGCCTAATTGGTTTTCATCGATGAAAACCTCTGATAGAAAATCATCTTTAGAGTATGGTTCATTTTCTTCAACAGATGGTCTAGATTCTACATAGCGGATATAGTAATCAATTGAACTTACAAAAACGCCCTTGTTTCTGTCATAGCTATCGTCACTTAGAACCGTTTCTTTGATATTCTTTAGTGCTTCCGTATCTGACTCGCCAAAAATGGTCACGTGAAAATGATTCTCTACATCCTTCAATGATGATATTTTCTGTGTGATTGTCTTGTCGTTAAGAAATTCCCCATTCTGCTGAACTTGCTGTGACAGCCAGACACGGAACTCATTGATGAGAAGTGATTTTTCTTCAACATCCTCCCCATTAATCAACCCATCAGCATAAACAATCCAGTCGGTATACTCATTAAAATTGGTCAAAGTTTTTTGAGCGACTTTACCTCGTAGTTCCCATTCACCCTTATTCGTCCAATTGACTTCATGTCTATGTTTATACTCGGATGCACTCTGATCGAAATAATACTCCCCTGTGACAATCCCTTTCCCTACTAGCTTTTTCATTCCAGACTTCACATAAACAATATCACCAGGTTTTATTTCTTGATAGAAATCCCAGACGGCTTTGGAATCATTGGACGGGCGTGTATCACCATCGCGTTGTTCTGAAATAAGCTTTTCAACTTCAGAACGATTTTGATATTTCTCTAAATTTCCAAGGAAATCCCATCCAAGCCCCATGACACCCCATGAATAAAAGTCAGCCCATAAACGGGCATCGTCGCCTGGAGCGCATAGCCAGTAGTTCACGCTGTCATCGACCTGGCCATCAAGGGTAGAAGTTTTTGATTCTTTTTTGGGATAGACTAGCTGAGGATTTTCTGCGTAATACAAAAACTTCAAATAAGAACGCAAAAGTGTCCCTAATTGCGGGATGCCGCCAAAGTTATCTGGTTTACTTCGTTTTCTAGCATCAAATTCCATTTGCGCATAACTTGTTTTCCAGGTCTCATTTTTAACTACAAAAGGCTTTGTATACCGCTTTTGTTTTCCCTCTAACACTTCTTTTGTGTCAGCCTCGGTCTCTTCAGTTATCTTTTGATAGACATCCTTAAAATCCGAAAACTGTCGATAATAGAAGAAGTTTTCATAATATCCAGCCCCTAGTTCAAACCTCTTTAATAATGCCCCAAGTTGCTCGAGGTAGGGTGCGTACCAAATACCCGTTTTGTCGCCTAAGTTTTCCGTGGCCCAGCCAATATATTGTTCTTTTCTTACTTCAATTGAATCGTTCATCCAATTCACCTCACCATAGAAATGCAAATTTTCTTTGATTATATCACGTAAACGTTTTTAGGCGTATACGAATCAAGATTGTTCTAAATCCAAAACATCCTAATTACCTACCCAACCATACCGAAAAATCAAACCTCGATATATTCCCACAAACTAAAAAAAGAGAACCTGAACCAAAATCCAAATTCTCTCAATTCTTCAATCCCCTTAATATAAGGTTTTTCTACTTAGACATCAATCCTTGTCATCTTATCTAAACTATATCTTGATCATTGACTGTAACACCGCCCAAAAATGCCAATTAAATTCACTTGTACGAATATCTAAATATTCAACTCTATTATATTCTCGACTCCCTTTTCGGTAAGGAATCGCATCAATTTTATCATTAAAAATATGACTTTCAATATCTTTTTGTGCTTTAGACAATCGTCTTAATAATTGTGATACTGAACTGTCCTTATTAGAATCAACTCCTTGTTTAGTTGCTTCTCTTAGCGATAACCTAATCACATTTGGCTGTCTATTTAAAGAAATATCGGAAATATTTCTGGCAAAACTTTCATGCCAATAAACAATATCACTTAAATAATCTTTGGCAGTCCATTCTCTTACCAAGTAATCTTTTGAATTTGTCTGAATTACTTTGTTATAATCAACACCCTTTATTTGATATAATTTTTTTGAATTGTTCGTAAGCAAATTGTTCACGGATTAAAGCAGATAATAGCTCAGTATTTCCCATTGTAATCATCCTTTCTTGCGAGACATCAACCCCACCAACTCAACATGTGGTGTTTGCGGAAAAAGGTCTACAGGAAATACGGTTATAAGACTATATTTGTATACCCGTAAACGTGCGACGTCTCGTGCGAATGTAGATGGGTTGCAACTTACATAGACTATGTGTTTTGGTGCAGCATCTGCTATGGCACTTACAATATTTGCGGTTAGACCTGTGCGCGGTGGGTCTACAAGTACGGCAGCAAGCTTGCCATACTTGTTGGTAAGTTTTGGCAAAATGCGCATTACGTCGCCGCCTAAGACCCGAACATTTAGATTATTTTTTTCGGCATTGCGGCGCAAATCCTTAACTGATGCACTTACAGACTCTACTGCAACAACAGAGGCACCGGCCTGTGCCAACGGTAACGAAAATGTTCCGCCGCCTGCATAAAGATCGGCGACAACTCCATCATTTATGCTGTCATTTAAACTAGTGCAACTGTCGCGATTAAAGTCCAGAAGCTCTAGCGCTAACGAGACAAGCTTTTCTGCTTGTTCTGTGTTAACTTGAAAAAAAGATGGTGCGCTGGTAAAAAAATTTAAGTTGCAAAGGCGTTCTTTCCAGTAGCCATTGCCAGCAAGTACTTCTACTTTTTGCGTCGCTCTGGCTTTGTTTTTAGGAGCAATTATGCGCACGATACTAGTAGGGCTGCAACTGGATTTTAGCGCGTCGGTTATGGCGCGGGCAGTCAAACTGCGATTTATGGCTTCTGGCACAGACCAGAGGGCAACTTCGGTTTGCCGAGTACGTGCGCTGTAGCGGATACCCACGCGATAGATGCCCAATGCACCTTGCCCCTGAACATAGCTTAACGCGCCGCGCAAAGCCTTAGCTGTATCGGCAATTGGTTTAGGAGCCAAGTAGCAAGTTTTAGGAATGACAATCGTGTGTGACCCCTGTGCAAAAAAGCCTAGCTGAAATGCAGTCTTGCTTATGCTTTGTGCTGCGTACTCTAGCTTGTTGCGATAACCAAGTTCTTGTTTGCTGGAAATTATAGGTTGTACTAGCATACTAGCATCATCTTGTGCTAGCCAGCCAATGCGAACAAGTGCATCTACAACAGAATCCCGCTTGGCTTTAAGTTGGGCGTCATAGGCGATATGTTGCCAAGTGCAGCCGCCACAGGTGCCTGCCAACGGGCACGGAGCAGTGACGCGCTGCGGCGATTCTTGTACAAGGTTAACAATATGACCTTTGGCAAAAGAATCTTTTTGGGTATCTAAAGCGATCTTGGCAACATCGCCAGGAGCGCTATTAGCAACAAAAACTATCTTGCCGCTTGAAAGATGTCCTATGCCTGAACCGTTGTTGCTTAGGCGCTCAATTTCTACTTGTTCATCCATAAGATTATATGATAGCAGGTTTTTTAGATTGTTTTTTTAAAGAGGGGATTTGTGTTCTTTTTACAAAAGAGCTTACAAAAGAGCTTTAGACGTTTCTTTGTAGGGGGACAACCTGCCACTTGCTGGCGCATGCTGTGTTCTGCTGCGACATCCTGTCACTTGTTGCCACAAGCTGCCACATGCCCACAAGTGTTTTGTTTAAGTTGTGCGTGTGCCTGTGTTTGTGCCTGAGCTTGTGCTTGTGCCTGTGCCAAATTTCTGCTTGATAAGAGGGTGCTTTTTGGTGGTTGAGCGGGCGACCGCAGGTCGCCCCTACACTTTACGTAGGGGCGAACTTTGTTCGCCCGCAAAGTCGGCAATCACACAGGCTAGCGGGCGACCGCAGGTCGCCCCTACACTTGCTCTTTACATACTGAAAATTTGTAACACATTGTAGCGACGTTTTACCTGTTGGGCTTCACTGTGTCGCCTGTTTTCGCATCAAGTATCCATTAATGATGCTACCGCTTGCGCAAGCGGAAACACAAAGACCCTGATATTGCGCATATCCCTATTCCAGAGGCAGTCTTTATGGGCCGTTTTCTACGATGACTTGCCTGGGTCGCTGCCAGATGTGCGCGCCGTCCATAAGCTTTCAGCCAGGCTGAAGAAGTATGGCTTGAACAAGGTAGCGCAGCTTTTTAACCGGGGGTTTTGTCACAGGACAACTTGGAGAAGCTTATGGGCTCTCACACCAAGTTCATGATGCCTTTGCGAGCAGATTTCACCTTGTCGCAAACCCTCATAGATGGGGTTCGCGACGACATAGAGGATATGGACAACATCATCAATATCACCGATACTCACAGTGCGGCCATATACGCGACGACGAAGGTGGCAAAGCTCGCTGGCAGGCGCATCTGGTATCACATCTACTTTGTCACCTTTGCCAAGGAGGTGTCAAAATATGTGAAGTGTCATCATGGTGATGTCATTAAGAAAATAAGTAGTTAGTAGTGGTCACGACAGCTAAGGATGATTATCTGCTCTTTTTTCCATACATCTCAATCTGTACTTCCTGTTAATTCTGCGAGACCATGTGCAAGCAAACTCATGCTGTGCAATTCTAAAACTTACTAATAACATGTTTAGTTTACAGAAGCTATAACGTTTTAGTTATGTTTTATATGACTTATGCTTTCAATCACCTTGCTGGCATTACGCGCAATTATGATGTTGTGCTTTGGCATAGGCGAAGTTGACAGCATGTGTTCAAGGTACTATCATGAAATACAGTGGTCGGTTACTACATGACACAATAAGAAGGAAATAAGATGGACGCAACAACAGAAAGCATAATCTTACGCGAGCATGTTCTCGCGCACAAAGACAAAATAGCGGCACTCGCCAGACAATATGGCGTAAAAAATGTTCGCATATTTGGTTCAGTTGCAAATGGTAACGCGAATAAAGATAGCGACATAGATATACTGGTAGATAGAGATGGGATAAGCGGTCTGTTTGAAATATGTGAGATCTACTCTAAACTTGGAGAAATACTTGACCATGAGATTGACTTTGTAATAAGCGATACAGTACATGAAAACAAACGCAAAGGAATCCTAGAGGGAGAACAAATATGGATTTGCGCATAAATGAAAGAGATTTCAATCGTTTTGCAGACGCATTAGAATATGCTGAGCTGGCATACAATGATATATACGATATAAGATATAACGAGTTTATAAGCAACAAACAACTAATTGATGCCACAATACGCAGAGTAGAAATAGTAGGAGAAGCACTCGGGCATATCAGTGAAGAAACAAAAAAGAGATATCCAGAAGTGCCATATACGACAGCAAAAAATATGAGGAATATTCTTACTCATGCATATAGCACTATAAGACTTGAAGATGTTTATGAAACAGTCATAAAAAATTTCCCAAACTTAATCAGTAATATTCAATTCATCTGCAATACCAATAAACTACATATAGAAGATATTGATGACACAGAACACTATCACCAACAAAATCAATCCAATGAAACACAAATAAACCCACAATAACCAACAAACCCCAAAGAGCTTAGTAGCCTAGATTCTTGTCTTAAAAATGCAGATCATTATGTGCAAGCGCAATAGACTAATAATCGTAAAGTGCAAGGTAAGAACAATCACAGCTGATAACTCTACATGACACAACAAGAAGGAAGCAAAATGAACACAGCAGCAACTATAGATGGTTTAACGAGTGAAACGACAGAGCATATCATCAAATCAATACTATCGGCTGTACCAGCTAAAAAAATAATTCTCTTTGGTTCTCGCGCACGACATGAGACAAGAAAAAGCAGCGATATAGACTTATATGTTGTACTTGATGACAACGACAGAAAAAAAGTAATTGAGAGAATAATTGACGTCCATTGGTCACTAGATTGGATGGACGAACCAATAGATATATTAGCAAACAGGGAAAGAGATTTTGACGAAAGAAGGCAAGCAGTTTGGACAATCGAAAGCACCATTAATAGAGAAGGAATTATTCTTTATGGATAATTACCTATACCATGCAATAAAAGATATAACAGGAATACAATATCTTGCAGCAAACATTGAGGCAAACGCAGAGCTAATCTGTTTTCTTTGCCAACAAGCAGCCGAAAAACTCATCAAGCATGTTATTGCAGATAATGGTAAAGAACCCAGCTATACCCATAACCTAAACACACTTCTTAAAGAATCATCGCAGCATCTTGATATTACAAAAGAGTTAAAGGATGCATGTATGCAACTTTCACCAATGGCAACAACAACAAGATACACGTCAGGCAAAGAAATTGATAAAGGAATGGTCATACAGTCAATCAGAAGTTTTCATACTGTCTCAGCGGCTATTACAAAAGCTGGTTATCCGGAACTTGAAATTGACTTATCATTGAGCCATGAGCCACACGCATCTAGTGAAAAAGAAAACTGCACTGAAGCTGATGTGTCAGAAGTAGCAACAAACAAGACATCAGAACTCACCTTTAAACACTTTAAGGATGCCGCTACATCAGAGGCTTCTGCAAAACAAAACGAAACACGCACACAAGTACAGCAAACAATCATATAAACAAAGCGGGGTATACGAGACTATAATTTATTCTTAAGTGTAACACATACAAAGGTATAACTTATACCTAAACATAACTTATACCTAAACATAACTTATACTTTTAGACATTTTTACTGGCATTACGCGCAATTATGATGTTATGTTTTGGCATAGGCGAAGTTGACAGTGTGCGTGCAAGGTACTATCATAAATACAGTGGTCGCTTGCTACATGACACAACAAGGAAGAAATAAGATGGACGCAACAACAGAAAGCATAATCTTACGCGAGCATGTTCTCGCGCACAAAGATGAGATAGTGGCACTCGCTAAACAATATGGTGTCAAAAATGTTCGTATCTTTGGCTCCGTTGCAAAAGGTTGCGCACATCAAAACAGCGATATAGATATACTTGTTAGCGACCCCAATAGGCAGACTTACTTTAAATTAGGTGCGCTTCATACAGAACTTAACAAGCTATTTAAACAACCCGTAGACTTAGTCATCGAGGAGCTACTAGATCCTACAGTAAAAGCACACATCTTCTCAAAAAAAACAATCAAACTATGAGCAGAACACCAAGAGAACTCATCAAAGATTATCTCTATATAAGTAACGCCATAGCATATGCTGAGGAAGCCATTTTAATGTTAGGAACAATTAAAGGCAACAGCAGCATTGAAGCTATTGCAATCCAAAGAGGAATAGAACTTACAGTAGGCACTACATGCGAATACATTAACAAACTAAGCGATGACACAAAAAGACAAAACCAGAATTTTCCATGGAATGAAGTTAGCGGCACAAGAAACATGCTCTTTCATGACTATAGCAATGTTGATGAGACACGAATCATAGACACCGTTCTTAATGATTTTCCGAAACTCGTTGAAGACTTAAAAAAGCTTCAAGCTGAAGCCGCTATGACAATACTGGATAAAGGACAAGAACTGACCAAAGAAGCGCTTGCGCAAAAAATTAAAGGAAAACACCACCGGTTATTAACGGCATCTAGTGAAAAAGAAAACGTTACTACTCACGGCTTAGCCAGCAATATGCCCATAACCCTAATCAAATCTTTGTGAAGTATCTTATAACGATGGTTATTGTGCTATTCAAACCTAGGCATTTTATCTATGCTCAAATT
>JAIRQA010000086.1 GCA_031256715.1 Coriobacteriales bacterium
TTCACTGTGCAATTAATTTAGATACAGTAATCGCGTGGATTCGTAGTCGTGGCACTGTATCGCAGCGATTGCACCTGTTGCTAGATGTCATCACGCTAATCGTCTTTGTAACATGTACAATTTCCGGCTTGCTTGTTTCGCGTCACATCTTGCCGCTATGTGGCTTTGTTGCCCCGGGTTACTTTTTCTGGCTACCTTTGCACTCGCTTACCGCAAAGATGCTATTGGCTTTGCTATTGGTGCACGTAGTGGCTCATTTGCCGTGGTTTGCGGCGCACTTCTCAAAAAAGAAAAAAGAAAAGTAACAGCAAGATATAAATGACAGACCTTGGCAAAAGTTAATCGTATCTAACTAATATCGAAAAGCAGTTATCGCAATCATTGTCGCTTTGCTTCAATCATAAAAGTTCAATCATAAAAGTTTTATCTTAAAATGCTTCGGGGTTGATTCTTTGGATGCGTTTTTTTGTATCTTCGCTAAGTTCGCAAGCCCGAAATGCCCCATCTGCAATGAAGGTTACACTGTCTGGAATGTTTATGCTTGTTAGAAAAAAGCATTCCGCGAACGCTTCTTCGGCAATCTCTTTTAGGCCATCTGGCAGCACTACTTCTTCTAGATTGTTGCATTCTGAAAATGCCTGTTTGCCAATTCGCAGAACCTGGCTAGGGAGTACAATCTTTTTAGGCCCATAAATGCTCATAAAAGAGTAATCTGGAATTTCTGTGATAAATTGGGGAAGGTTTACATCGCGCAAATACTCGCATCTTAAAAATGTGCCAGTCCCAAGCGAAGCAACAGAATCGGGAATATCAATGTGCTTTAACTTAGCATCAAGAAAAGCACAATCGCCAATTCTAGTTATAGTGCTAGGGATGACCACAGTTTCTATACTAGCACCATTAAACATGTATTTTGGAATTTCCGTCATAGTTTTAGGTAGTATAACTTCACTAAGATTCTCGCATCCGGCAAAGGCGTTTTCTTTAAAGCTGGTGAAAATATCCGAATACACCAAAGACTTAGCGTTACCAAGGTATTTCCTTAATTCCAATTCGCCATACGCACCAGACCATGCAAGGTAAACATCATCAACAATCACCTCGCATCCATGCGTGCCATCGATTTCAGAAGCCCGCGCTACTAAGTCTATCTCTACTGGTTCAATTTTATGCTTATCATCATTTTCCTGTCGGGAAATTTTTGACATCGCGAAATCCTCTCAACCACATGCGCCAATCTTGATATGCTAGTGACATAAAGTATACACTTATCTGTGTCCTAAATAAAAAAAGAGCCCCCTTGTGAAGCTCTTAGAGTGTGATTGGTGGGCCGTCGGGGACTCGAACCCCGGACCTTGGGATTAAGAGTCCCCTGCTCTACCAACTAAGCTAACGGCCCAAAGTAATAGTAATTATTGCTAACGAGACTATAACCTGAACAAAAATTAAAACGAATTTAAGTAAGCCAAGTGCAGGTCTGCTTGCAACTTTTGGTATTATACAGGATTGCAAAGTTCCATGTTTGTTAGCTCTTGCCATATTCGGTCAGCGGAATTTAACTTTTCTGTTTTGAAACGTTTCTGTTCGCGCCCCCATGCGTCATCCTGAGGTTGCCGTGGCGGCAATGCTTAAATGTTCTAACGCTTCGGGCTGGCTAACTAGAACCTTTAAGCTCTCGCTTCTCTCGCCTCAGGTTGACATGGGGTAGGGCGTGAACAGAAACAATTTAACTGTGAAATTTTCTGTAAGCAATTAGTAATTTGCACTCTTAGATGCACTTCGCTATGATAAATGTATAACAAAAAGTGCAAATGCCGCTTAGGCATGCAACGAAGCTTTGGCGAGCAACGAGATGTAGGCATGCAACGAAGCTTTGGCAAGCGACGAGACGTAGACCTGCAACGAAGCTTTGGCAAGCGACGAGATGTAGACATGCAACGAAGCTTTAGCAAGCGACGGGATGTAGACTTGCGAGGAAGCTTTTACCTATGACTAAACGCTTGTATCTGTGCTAGGATTTAAACTGCACATGAGTAAGTTGCATAATGGATTTAAACCGCACAGAAGTAAGTGGCAAAAAATTAGCGTTGTTCTTTTTGGAGGATATTATGTTAAAAACGATAGGACATATGCTGTTAGGTTTTATAACAGGAGGTTTGTGGTTTTTATATCTATTAATTAGGTATATTACTAAGAAGTAAAAAGAATAAGTACTATAATCTACAACGAAAGCGTGACTAGATGTTACAAATAATTTCTATAGTCTTTTGGGGACTTTTGCTCCTAATGCTTATTGTTTTTGTGCATGAGCTGGGACATTTTCTTACTGCGCGTATGTTTGGTGTTCGCGTGAAGGAGTTTATGATTGGTCTTCCAGGCCCAAGCATTGGTTTTACTCGCAATGAAACACGTTATGGAGTGACTTGCATTCCCCTTGGCGGCTACGCTCGCATTGCCGGTATGGAGGGGGGAGAAGAAAACCCCAATTTAGATCGCGCCTTAAGTTATATCGCATACTTTGGGCGCATCACTTTAGCGGATGCGCAAAAATCTAGTGAGCGATTGGGCTTTAATCTAGAGGACGCCCTTGATGTCTTAGACGAGTGGGGCACAATTGTGCGAAAGAAAGATCGCGAGCATATATTTGTTTACGAGATGCCGCGTCAATATGTGGCTCCGCTCAAACAGATAAAAAAGGCAAAGAAAAAGAGCAGTATTAATGGCGCGCTAACGTCAGATGCCACGTTACATGACATTAAAGGGACTCCTTTGGTAACCAAAACGGATGTCTGCCAGATAAATTTAAATAATAATGTCGAGAATAACCCATCGCTGCATGCTGCACAAGATCTGAAGTCTGTCGTGGCTTACGAGCAAGGTGAGCCGCGACCTGTGCCAGATGCTAAAGCTGCAATAGATGCAGAGCGTAATCATACATATCGCAAACTTAAGTGGTGGCAAAGAATGGTGGTATTGGCGGGCGGTGCCGGCTTTAATTTGCTTTTTGCCATTATCATTCTAACGGCAGTCATAATGTTTGTGGGACAAAATGAAATCACAAGCAGGGTAGACAAAGTTGCCTTAGGCTCGCCGGCAGCTGAGGCCGGCATTTCGCAAGGCGACACCTTAGTAAGCATAAACGATATCGAGCAGTCGGATTGGCTAACCTTTAGTGCTAGCATGCGAGCTTTTTCTGTGGGTGATACAATTGAAGTTGGTTACATACACGATGGCGAATATAAACAAACCAGTATAAAACTTATTAGCGGCGCTGAGGGAAAAGCTATTATGGGCGTAGAAGTTGCCATACAAAGACGTGATGTTGCGGTTCTAGACGCTATAAGTGCAAGTGTTGGCTATGTGGGAATTGTTGCACAGGCTATTGTGCAACTTTTAAACCCGACAACATTTCAAGAGACTATAGCGCAATCATCTTCTGTTGTTGGTGTTTCGGTAGAAGCGCAAAAGGCTGCAGAAAGTGGATTTCTGCCATTTATCTCTCTTACTGCTTTGCTTTCTATTTCTATAGGACTAATGAATTTGTTGCCCATACCACCTTTAGACGGTGGCAAAGTGGTGGTTGAGACTATCCAGCGCATACTGCGTCGCGCCGTGCCAGTGCGCATTGTTAATTACATCAGTATGACTGGAATGGCCTTGCTGTTACTGCTCTTCTTTGTTTGCACTTCTCAAGATATTCAAAGATATTTTTTGGGCAGTTAAGATGTTACTAGCATATATCTTAGCTAGCATGCTAGCTATATTTAGCAAGCTATCATTTGTAAACGCGGTCGCGTCTTTAAATGTACCAGTTTTACTATGTGTATTTACTCAACGATATAAAGAAATCATTTGCTAGTAATGCAAGATAATTCTAAAATTCCACGCGAACGCACTAAGATGCTGTATGTAGGCGATATTGCTGTTGGTGGCGGCGCGCCTGTGGTTGTACAGTCTATGTTAGCAACGCCAACAAGTGATGTTAACGCTTGTCTTAGTGCCATTAATGCTTTGCAGCAAGCAGGTTGTGAATTAGTGCGTCTCGCTATTCCAAATTCTACGGCTTTGCCGGCATTTGAAGAAATTTGTTCAAGATCAACCTTACCGGTTATTGCGGATATTCATTTTGATAGTGCGTTAGCTTGTGAGGCTTGCAAGCGCGGCGCGGCTAAAATTCGCATTAATCCTGGAAATATTGGCGGACTTCACAAATTGGATGCCGTAATAGAAGCTGCCGCAACTGCACCGTCTGCCAATAATAAGGTTAAACATACAGACGAGAATATACACATAATTCCGGCCGCCGCAAAGGTAGCGACTGCAAAAAAAGTTGAGCGCTTTGCAAAGGATAACAATCTCATACTTAATGCCAAAACAACCGCTCAGACTAACAGCTTTAAGCCATCGGGTATCCCCATACGCATTGGTGTAAACGCTGGTTCTCTTGCTGCTAAAATTGCCAATAGCGAAAACTTAAGTCTTCCCCAAAAGCTTGTTAAATCTGCTATGGAGTATGTGCAATTTTGTGAAAATGCCGGATTTACCAATATCATTGTTTCTGCTAAAGCGCACGATGTAAGTCAAACTATTGCTACCTATAAAATGCTGTCTAAAGAGTTGCCTCATGTGCCGCTGCATTTAGGAGTCACAGAGGCTGGCACTTTTTTGCAGGGCAGCGTGAAATCTTCTATTGGTATTGGCACTTTGCTTATGCAGGGCATAGGTGATACGTTCAGAGTTTCTCTTACAGCGGATCCTCTAGATGAGGTGAGGGTTGCCTGGGAGATTCTTGCGGCATGCGGATTGCGACGCCAAGGCCCAGAGCTTGTAAGTTGTCCTACTTGTGCTCGCTGTGAAGTAGACATGCTAGGTATGGCCAAAGAGTTGGAGCAGGCACTTCTCAACATAAAAAAACCACTTACAGTTGCCCTGATGGGTTGTGTTGTTAATGGTCCTGGCGAGGCGCGAGCGGCAGACATTGGCGCTGCCTGTGGTAAGGGGAAGGGCGCGATTTTCGCTCATGGAGAAGTGCTTTATACTGTTAACGAACAAGAAATTATTCCCGCACTATTAAAGGAGATTACAAGATGCCTCTAGTTACGCCAGGTGTCATTAAGTTGTCAAGCTATTATTTTCCTACACTTAAAGAAGATCCCGTAGATGCCGAGATTGTCTCGCACCGATTGTTAATTCGTGGAGCATTTTTGCGTAAGGTCTTGGGTGGCTGTTATGCATTTTTGCCTTTGGGCATGCGTGTTTTACGTAAAATTGAGCAGATTATTCGCGAAGAGATGGATGCTATTGGTTGCACTGAACTTTTAATGGGCAACATTCAACCTGGTGAGCTTTGGCACGAGAGCGGTCGTTGGGATGACTATGGACCGGAACTTATGCGACTTGAAAACCGTAATGGCACTAGCTTCGTGCTTGGACCTACCCATGAGGAGCTGATTACATCTTTGGTTCGCAACGAGTTGCGAAGTTATAAGGAGCTTCCAAAATCGCTTTATCATATTAATTGGAAATATCGCGATGAGATTCGTCCACGCTTTGGTCTATTGCGCGCTCGTGAGTTTATTATGAAGGATGCCTATAGCTTTCATGATAGTGCCGAAAGCTTAAATGAGCATTATCAACAGCAGTCTAGTGCTTATGCGCGCATTTGCGAGCGGCTTGGTCTTGACTTTCGTCCGGTAGAGGCAGACTCGGGCCAGATAGGTGGCAAGGTAACAACCGAGTATATGGCGTTGGCAGAAGTTGGCGAGGCCGAGCTGGTTTATTGTGAATCTGAATGCTGCGGCTTTGCTGCCAATACAGAGGTTGCGTCGGTTGATGTTAAGCTAGCACAATATCAAGCTAGTAATGTTGAGAAGATTCATACTCCTATAGAAGGTACAATTACTGCGCTTGCAAACTTTTTGGGCGTTAGCGAGTCGGCAACCGTTAAAGCATTAAGCGGACGTACAGAAGATGGTTCAATTTGGGTTGTCTTTGTACCTGGTAGCCACGAATTAGCATTACTTAAGGCTGAGCATGCCTTGCCCGGATTTTCGTTATTAGATGACGAGGCAATGCTTGCAGCAGGTCTTATTAAGGGGTATATGGGACCTGTTGGGCTTCCTAACGGCGTAAAAGTAGCTGCCGATGAATCACTTAGAAACATTGAGCGTTGGGTTGTTGGTGCTAATGAGCTGCATTATCACTATGTTGGAGCTAAGTATGATGAAGATTTTTCTGTTGATCTTTGGGCAGATTTCCTTTGCGCTAAGGATGGCGACATTTGCAAACAGTGCGGCGCTACAGTAAAGATTGCTAGAGGCATAGAAGTAGGTCAAGTGTTTCAGTTAGGAACCAAGTATTCAGAGTCTATGCACGCATATTATATGAGCGAGGATGGCAGCGAGAAGCCTTTTCTTATGGGTTGTTATGGCTGGGGGGTAACGCGCTCTTTGGCAGCTGTTGTCGAGCAACATAACGATAGCAACGGTATCATTTGGCCTATGGGCGTTTGCCCTGCCGAGGTTTGCGTTATAGCTTTAGCTGTTAATGATGAATTTGTAGAGCCAGTTGCAACCAGATTAGCAGACGAACTTGCAAAAAGAGGAATAGAGGTTGCACTGGATGATCGCAACGAACGTCCTGGTGTGAAATTTAATGATGCCGATCTTATTGGATGGCCGCTGCAACTAATTGTTGGCAAGCGTGGTTTAGAGAACGGAAAAGTGGAGTTAAAAGTTAGGGATACTTTAGAGAAGAGCGAGCTGTCGTTAAATAATGCGGCAGATGAGGTTGCAAAACTTGTGTTTGAGCACAGGGCAATGTTTGCGTAGATGAAGTTTGTGTTGTTGAGATGTGCGCGCGGACGCGGACAGAGGGACGGTTCATCTGTCTGCGCTGGCGGACAGGCGCGGACAGAGGGACGGTTCATCTGTCTGGGAACAGGCGTAAGAAACGGGCATAGTGAGTTGATATAAAAAAGCTCAGTTGTTCATGGTTTATGTTTTAGAAAAGAGGAAATGGAAGTGTGGAAATTGATATGAATGTTATTTCAAACGACGAAGAGCTAATAGGTAAGCTTGACGCACTGGCAAGCCAGAATAACTGGCGGGATATCATCTACCTTGTAGAGCAGGTACCAGACGAGGAACGCGACATGAATATTGTTGGGCGCTACGTCCGCGCCTTAAACAACGTTGGCGGACAGCTTGGACGCGCCATAGAGGTTTGTTTGCAATATGCAGAGCAAGGCAAGGACGACCCACTTTGGCACTATCGGCTTGGCTACGCCTATCTCAACCTTAATTACCTTGATAAAGCGGAAGAAGTTTTGTTGTGCGGTAAGGAACTTGCAGCAGTTGGCAGCGACGTTTTTGGTTGGATAGAGGAGCTATTAGAACAAATTGCCGACGAGAAGGAAGAGGCTGAGGAACTCAAGGCCGATTTTGCGGCTTACGCGGCTGAAAACAATATAGATGAACAAATATACGCGAACGAATATGTATTTACGAACAAGTATCAAGGCAGCATTTCGGTAATCTTTAATATTGAAATAGACAAAATACTTGCCATTGGCAACAAGATGATGGAAATCAACGAAGATGCCTATATGAACGGCTACAACTGGGAGGCGCTCTTTAATTATTACTTGCCCAAATACGCGCCAGACATAATCGTGAACATGGAAACCGACTCCGAAGCGGGAACGTATGTGGCAGAATATCCGTTGACACCAGAAAACGAGAAACGGGCAGAAAAATTTGTAGAGATAATCAAGGGTCTTGTAGAGAATACAGACGAGCTTTACCGCATTGTTCGCGACGAGAGCGATAAGATCGAGTGGGATTAAGCAGGCAAATTATGACGAGGAAATTGTCTAAATTGTAAACGTTAGCAGGGATTATTTGACATTTTATGATGTGCTAAAAGATGTAGCGCTCAAGGAGTTAAGGACACTGCATTAAGAGGTGCTTCTGGGCAACACAAATGTTTAAAAGAAAATAAACGGTTTCATGTGACAGAAAAGAAAATAGATACCATGAATATTAAAACAAAACTTTTAGGTGAATTGCACGTCTCTATTTCAGATGGACTGCTTGATGACTATACTCTAGTTCTTGGTGGCAAAGAGGTTACTTTTAGCCTTTTTATCTTTGATAATTTCTTAACTGATGAAACCGCCAGCGCCACAATACGTTTCATTGATAACATTCCTTCTCTGTATGAGAAAGCGCGTGCAGAGATTAAAGCCCAGTCGGCTGATAGCGCCATGATAGACTATTTTGTAAAGGATGGTCTAGACTGCACAGATGAAGATTATGAGGAATATTTACTTGATCTGCTTGAGGTAGACAGTGTGAAGGAAATCACAAAAGAAATGTTCCTTGAGGCCTTGGAACTACGTGGATTGCATATCTGTGAGACCAAAAATGACGGAGTGATTTGTGTGTTTGATTTTTCCTTGGATGAAGAATATACAGATGAACTACTTGTGGTTGCCTTTAATGATGTGCTGGAAGTGATCTACATTACGAATGAGAGTTAAGTTACTGCCAGTGGCTATCGTAAAGCTTTTTTTTAGAGAAATGCAACCATGTGAAAAATTATGTTCGTAAACAACGGTATTGCTAGAGGTAAAGCGATTGAAATCTGAAAAATATAGCTATACAAAGTTACCAGGAAACACGTTTGTGCAATTAACCGGAGAGTTAACGGATAACGATATTAATGAAATCATAGATTTAGGAGCGCTTGGCAGGATTCAGGCTAGCTTTATTCCAAACGATAATACTCTTGCTATTCTTAACGAAAAGTATTTTGCAAAATTTCCTGATACGGGATTTCGGATCTATGGGTTGGGCTGCGAGCAAGCCGACGTGTCATGTCTGCGGATGCTGGGAAATGTTGAAGTTCTTAGTCTAGATTCGTTAAATGACGTATCTGGTCTTGACAGTCTGGCTGAGCTGCCCCGCCTTCGCAGCCTGCAGCTACATGCATATCTCCTGCGAGATTTAAGTTTTTTGGATGACATCGCAGCTACGCTGGTTAAACTGTCGTTAGATACCAAAAGCACCGCACTTGACTTATCCCGCCTGCTTCGCTTCGCGGGCTTAAGAGTTCTTCGTCTGCATCGGTATAAGAAAAACATTGAGTCTTTAGACGGTCTGAGGCTGGTAGAATCGCTCACCCTGCGTGGCATTACGCCAGACAGCCTTACGTTTATTAACGACATGAAGTCACTTAGGCGGCTTAAGATTGAGCTGGGCGCTAAGAAGGACTTATCCGATCTGTATGGGAACACAAACATTACGGCGCTCGGGCTGTTTAAGATATCTCACCTAGACAACATCGAACTTCTCGGACGCCTGCCAAATCTCGCGGCTGTCGAACTGATACAGTTGCCTCATGTTACAACATTCCCTGACTTGTCTGGTCACGAAAACCTAAAACTTATTAGACTGGACGACATGAAAGGAATGTGCGACCTCTCTAACTTAAAGAATGCTCCTGCCTTAGAGAGTTTTTCGTTTTCATGTGCCCCGCGCACATTTAAGCCTGACAATCTGCATCCACTCTTGCGTAACCTTTCCGTGAAGCGTTGCTCAGTGCTAACAGGCAGCACAGCACGAAACGAGGCAATGTCTAAGACAATCACGAGCTACGGCAAAATCGATGACAGTAATTATATGGATGTGAGAAGTGCGCTGTTCGGTGGATTAAGTGAGTTTTAACAATGTATGGCACAGTTACTATCTATTGATAAAATGCACATCGCTCGGGCAAATTGTTATAATTGAACACCTCTTGCGCACCCCTGTTAGGACAGCATAAACCGTCATAAACCGCACTATGAAAGCTTGCCTAAGAAGTTGGCTAGTTGCCCAGTATTGATTATTCCGCGTGATTAGCACTGCCTTTCCTAGCAATTGAAACCGCCAGCTGTATCGTGTTAGGAAACCACATAGAGGAGATGCCATGGTCACGGCGCTTTTTCTGCTGCAATCGTCCTTGTACACGCGCCAAAACTGCTTCAGCGTCACGCTGGTCTTCTTCGGCTGCTCGTGGACAGACGCATAATTCGGCTCCTTGAAGACCGCCGCCAGTGTATGCTTGTCTGAGAAGAAGAGCCTGCAGTCATCGTCTTGTATCAAACACGCTGCGCATCGACAGCTTGCCGATGTGTCGCTTTTTGATATCACGTTTCGTGGCATCCCCTTCTCGCTAAGCTCCAGTAAGGTCATCTCCTTGACATCGGAGTAGCCGACGCACAGCTCGTTGGACTTTGCTTCACCCTTATCTTTCTTGTTATCAGTTAACGCATTTTCTCTCGATGAATAGTGTCAGAGCCATTTTATAGAAAGCGGTTTCGATGGCAGGACTGGTGGTTTCAAACCTGGGACTTGAAATCAATGCCCAGTGGTTCCAAGGTTGCTGGCAAGTGATTTCGAGTAAGGAATCGGTGATATCTGATAGATGAAATAATCACAGCATGCTATAATTAACCAATGGAAAACGATGCCAGACATCTCGAGTCATACTTCTATAGTGATTTCCCCTACGAGGGGAAGTTCGATTTACCTGTTATCAAGAGGCAGCAAGTTTTTCTCGACAACCTCAAGCTGATCCGCTACAGCTCGACCGTTGCCCATGAGTATGACGAGGCTGATGCCACCGTGCATTTCTTTGAATACGACGACCGCTTTGGCGAGGTGTGGAGGAAGCCGTCGTCATACATTGCCCGCCTCTCCCAATACCGTCAGGTCATAGCTCCCGACTTTAGCATGTACACTAACATGGCCTTGGCCCTGCAGGTCTTTAACACCTATCGCAACCGCTGGCTCGGCGCATTCTGGCAAAGCAAGGGGCTTACCGTCATCCCGTCTGTCTCGTG
>JAIRQA010000074.1 GCA_031256715.1 Coriobacteriales bacterium
ATTCGCACCCGTGATCGCCAACACCCTCAACAACTGCTATAGCGCCACTATTGCGTACGCCAAAGCGCTCACCAGCAATTCCAGCAAGAAAAACCTCGCCTGCAGTTGCGCCATAAAGCGCCACATTGCCTATGACAATATTTTCTGCACCAACAAATAATGACTCTGTTGGCGGCCTTACGATAATACGACCGCCACTCATGCCTTTGCCAAGGTAGTCGTTACTATCACCAGTTAGGTCTAAGGTTATCCCTGAAGCAAGAAATGCCCCAAAACTCTGACCGCCAGAACCGTAGAGATGTAAATTAATGCTGCCGTCAGGAAGACCATTAACACCATGTACTCTTGTAATTTCTGAAGACAGAACCGTACCAAGGCTGCGACTACGATTTTGTATCTGCAGGCTGTACTCTAACTGCTGCTTGCCATGAATTGCTTCGTAACATAATGGCACTAGTGTTGTTAGGTCAAACTCCTGCTTAAGACCATGTTGTTGGGCGTTAGAAAAATGCCATTTGTTATAGTTTACTTCCAGACGTGACTGATGTAAAAGTCGTGACAAGTCTACGCTTGCTGCCTTGCGGCTAGCGTCAACAGAGGTTTGGCGTAAAAGTTCTACATGTCCCACAAGATCGTCAAACTTTGCAACACCAATACGAGCCATCCATTCCCGAACTTCCTGAGCAACAAAAAGCATGAAGTTCTGAACATGTTCTGGTTTGCCTTGAAATTTCGCTCTTAGCTCAGGATTTTGTGTTGCTATACCCACAGGACAAGTATCCATATTGCATACGCGCATCATATCACAGCCCAATGCAATTAGCGGCGCTGTCGCAAAGGTAAATTCTTCGGCTCCTAACAAAGCAGCAATTACAACATCTCGCCCCGTAAATAGTTTGCCATCTGTTTCTATAACAACGCGATCGCGTAGTTTATTGGCCACTAAACTTTGATGTGTCTCTGCCACGCCTAACTCCCAAGGCAGACCAGCATGACGTATAGATGTACGTGAAGCAGCGCCAGTTCCGCCATCAAAGCCGCTAACGACGATGGCATCTGCCAAACCTTTGGCGACACCAACAGCAATCGTGCCAACTCCCGCCTCACTTACTAATTTAACACTGACGCGGGCATCACGATTCGCACATTTCAGATCAAAGATTAATTGAGCTAAATCTTCAATAGAATAAATATCGTGATGAGGAGGAGGCGAGATGAGTTCTACGCCAGGTGTAGAGAATCGATTCTTGGCAACCCAAGGATAGACCTTGGCGCCAGGCAAATGGCCACCCTCGCCTGGTTTTGCTCCTTGAGCGATCTTAATCTGAATTTCAGTGCAATTGTTAAGATAATTGATAGTCACACCAAAACGACCAGATGCCACTTGCTTAATTGAACTGCAACGGTTCTGTCCATCTGAACCTATGATATAACGCTCAGGCGATTCACCGCCTTCACCAGAATTACTTTTGCCGCCAAGCCTATTCATGGCGATAGCCATGCATTCGTGTGCTTCTGTAGAGATAGAGCCAAAGCTCATGGCTCCAGTCTTAAAGCGGCGCACGATTTTCTCAACAGATTCTACATCTGCAAGTGGGATTGGCTTATCGGCTGTGATGATGTCTAACAAAGAACGTATGTTTTTATAGCAATGTGATCTATCGTTAATGTTAGAACTAAAGCGTTTAAACATCTGATAGCTACCACTGCGCGCCGCTTGCTGTAGATAAAAAATACTCTGAGGGTTAAGTAAATGATGTTCACCATCGTGTCGCCAACGGTAGTCTCCCCCACTGTCAAGTGCAGCATTGCTTGTGTCAGAAGAAAAGGCTTGCGTGTGCCTTTGCAAAGTTTCAGCTTCTATTTCGTTTAAGGTGATGCCACCAATACGCGATGTAGTACCACAGAAATAGCGATCTATAACCTCTGAGCAAATGCCAAGAGCTTCAAATATTTGTGCTCCTTGATAGCTTCGTACAGTCGAGATGCCCATTTTTGACATTACCTTAACGATACTGTTTGTAATGGCTTTACGATAGTTACTCTTAGCAACGTCTTCGCTAACGTCAATCAATCTATCTTTAGCTAATTGAGCTGCGCACTCATAGGACAAATACGGATATATAGCGTCGGCTCCATATCCAACTAAAAGTGCATGGTGATGTACCTCGCGTGGTTCACCACTGGCAACAACTATACTCATCTGAGTACGTTTGCCTAAGCGCAACATATGGTGGTGCAGACCTGCTGTTGCCAAAAGTGCTGGTATTGGGGCACATTTATTACTAACATCACGGTCGGAAAGTATAATGATGCCATAGCCTTGCTCTAATGCAAGATCTGCCAGATTAAAAAGGTGTTCTAAGGCAAGCCCAAGCCCACCGTTGCTTTCAGGCTCAAAGAGCATTGGAAGGGTGATACATTTTAGGCCTTCGAAACCATTGTGCTCTAAAGCAGAAAATTCATCAGCAGTAAGTATGGGTGTATTGTGACAAATTACTCGACAATTGCTTTCATCTGGTTCTAAAATATTGGCTTTAGGTCCAAGATGAACAATTGAAGAAGTAACCAGATGTTCACGTATCGCATCTATTGGTGGATTGGTGACTTGCGCAAACAACTGTTTAAAATAGTTATATAACAACTGCGGGCGATCGCTAAGTACAGCTAGTGGTGCATCGTAGCCCATAGAGGCAATGGGATCATCACCTTTGTTTGTTATAGAAGCAAGCGTTAAGCTGATATCTTCCCAGGTATAGCCAAAAACCTTTTGCAAGTTTAAGAGCGTACAATTGCGTAACGTGTTTGTATTGGCATTTGTATTTGCATCGGCATTTGTATTGGCCTTTGCATTGTCTTTGCTTTGTTCGTATTGAATGCTAGCATTTTGGGCACAACTAGCTTCATGCGGCATGTTGTTATTGCGTGTCTCGTTAGAAGTTAGCGACATGCTAGCATTATGGTTATTTTCAGGCGCAGGTGATTTGCTAGCATGATAGCTTATATCTAAGAGATTTTCATAATAAGCTAGTGCGTCTTCTTGGCAAGCTTTCAGGTGATGTAAGGCGGTTGAAAAGCGCATCTGTTGCGCATTTAATAGCAGGTCTGAAAAAGTTGCAGCTTTGCCTGTTGTGCCAGTTCTCTCGTTGCATTTTTCGCCCGTCGCAGCATTGCTTTTTATACCTGATGTTCCTGTCGCTTTTGTTGTGCCAGTTGCATTCTTGCATGATATGTTTGCTATGTCAGAATTTGCTTCAGTTGTATTAGAACATAAGAATTCAGAATGTGTTAAGTCTGTTAAGGAACTCAAATGCAACATATTCTTGTTAAGCCAATCCTTATATGGTCTAAAGCTTGCTGCTGCTTTTTTAAGTTCTTCATCTTCGATAATTCTGCCTAACACAGTGTCAATCAAAAGCATTCTGCCAGGGCGTAGTCTCTCCTTGCGCAAAACCTGTTTAGCTGGTATAGGCAAAACACCAACTTCACTTGAAAGAATTAATTGATCGTCGGTGGTTACATAGTAGCGTGAAGGACGCAAGCCATTTCTGTCTAAAGTGGCACCGGCAAAGCGACCATCTGTAAAGGCAACGCTGGCTGGACCGTCCCAAGGTTCCATTAGGCAACTATTATACTCATAAAAGGCTCGTACATCCTCATGCATTTCTGTATTTTCTTCCCAAGGTTCAGGAATCGCCATCATCATTGCTTCATGCAAGCTAAAGCCAGCATTTAACAATAGGCTTAAAAAGTCATCAAGCATGGCAGAGTCGCTGCCATTTTCGTTAATCACAGGAAATACATCTTGCAGTCGTTGTCCAAAAACAGCAGAGGACATCTGAGACTGACGAGCATTTACCCAGTTTACATTACCGCGGATAGTATTAATCTCACCATTATGAATGATATGATGCATGGGATGAGCCCGTTCCCAACTTGGAAATGTATTTGTAGAGAAGCGCGAGTGAACCAGTGCAATAGCGCTTGCAAGCTCAGTATCATTAAGATCAAGATAAAATGCGGGAAGCTGCGATGGCAAAAGCATGCCTTTGTAAACAAGGGTTTTTGCAGAACAACTTGCCAAATAAAAATATGGGTCGCTGTCATGCTCCTGAGCGCGAATCATATTATGGGCTTTTTTGCTTATGATATATAAAGTACGCTCAAATGCGGCAATATCTGCTTCAGATTGAACAGTAAAATTAGCTTCAGAATTAGCATCAGTATTTGCACAAGCCTCCCCATTACAAGCCTTTGCATTACAAGCCTCTGTATTAATTGCTGTATTGCTCATGGCATCTGTCTTGATCTGTGTTTTCAAGCTAGAAACAGAACAATTGCCTATAAAAACTTGAAGAATGCTTGGCCTTGCTAAGGCAGCAGTTGCACCAATGCAAGCTGGATTCACAGGCACATTGCGTATGCCTAAAACAGAAAGGCCCTCACTGTTAACACATTGTTCAAAGCGCTGTAAAGTAACCTTTAATCGCTTCGGGTCGGGCGAAGCAAAGAGCATGGCAACGCCATAGCTTCCTTTGCCACAAGCCAACTTAATACCATTTTGAGCCGCAACCCTGCGCATAAATGCATCTGGCATTTGTAAAAGGATTCCTGCACCATCACCAGTGTCTGGCTCAAAGCCAACACCGCCTCGATGAGTCAGGCGTGTTAAAATTTCTATTGCGTCAGTGACAAGTTTATGTGACGGCCGTCCCTTGATGTCAACAATCATGCCGATTCCACAGTTATCATGCTCGAAATGAGGCTCGTAAAGGCTACCTCTTAAAGCATCCGGTGTGGTCATTGCGCCAACAATCAAAGTTCAATCCTCCAACCATCGGTTACGCCAACGACTTCTTTTAGGTTTGCGAAAACACTGTCTGGTACTGGCTGGTCAAGATTCATTAAAACAATAGCCTCGCCATCTGGTTCGTCGCGAACACCAATCTCCATAGTGATGATATTAATGTTTGCGTTGCCCAACACTGTACCAATGCAACCAAGTTTTCCTGGTGTATCTTCATATTTAAGAATAATTACATTGCTCTTGGGTATAAGATCAAGTTTGTAATCAAATATCGATACAATGCGCGTAATCTCGGCAGGACCGGAAGTGGTGCAAGAAATCTCAATTCGCTTGTTGGCAACCTGAGTTGACAATCTAACCATGCTAGCATATTCGTATCTAACAGGGTCTGTTTTAAGTTCTACTTCCATGCCGCGCTGTTTAGCAATATAGCTGGCGTTAACAAGGTTAACTGGATCATCTGACGTGTTCGAGAATATACCGCGCAACGCCGATGTAACCAAAAGCGAGACATCATAAGCAGCAATGTCGCCTATGGCGTGCACCACAAGATTGCCAATGGCGTCATCGGCAAGTTGTGCTAACATAGCACCGCAGGTTTCACAGGCTTCTATATAAGGCGAAACAGCACTAATGACATCTTCAGGCACTTGCTTTACATTAACAGCAGTAGGAACCATTTTGCCATCTAAACCTAGTATGACAAACTCAGCTATTTGCACACCAGCGCGTGCTTGAGCCTCCTTTGTAGAAGCACCAAGATGCGGCGTTAAAATCACATTATCTAAACCATGTACCGGCGAATTAGTACAAGGCTCCTTTTCATAGACATCTATGCCGGCACCAGCAATTTTGCCGTTTGTTAAGAATTCCACCATCTCGTCTAAATTGTAAATGCCACCACGTGCAGCGTTTACTAAATAGACTCCATCTTTCATCATGGTAAACTGTTCTTTACCAAACATTCCCAAGGTCTCTTTAGTTTTTGGCAGATGTACAGTAATAAAATCTGCTTGTGGCAGGATTGCGTTAATGTCATCATAAAGAGTTACGCCTAACTGAGTTGCCCTATCTGGTGGGCAAAATGGATCATAGCCTATTAGTTTCATATCAAAAGCCTTAGCACGCTCGGCAACAAGGCCACCAATACGACCAAGTCCAAAAATCGCCAAAGTTTTTTGGTACAGCTCATTGCCGGTAAACTTACTGCGATCCCATTTATTTTGCTTCATAGAGGCATCTGCCTGTGCGGTTTTGCGAGCGCAGGCTAAAAGCAAGGCCATAGTTTGTTCGGCTGCGCTAACTACATTAGAAGTAGGAGCGTTGCATACGATTACACCACGTTCGGTGGCGGCAGCGACATCTACGTTATCGACACCAACACCAGCACGCCCAATGATGCGTAAATTAATGCCTGCCTCTATAACCTCTCTAGATGCCTGCGTAGCCGAACGAACAATAAGTGCATGGTAGCTTACAATTTCGCTTACAAGCTCTTCTGGGGTCAGATCAAGTTTTATGACTACGTCGTGTCCGGCATCCTGTAAAAGTGCTATGCCTTTTTCGGCAATCTTTTCTGCAACTAGAATTTTCATTTGCTATCCTCCATAAGTATGGTCTCTGCTGCTCTAATGCCACTTCCCGCTTCAAATTCATAACCAAGTTCCATTAACGTCATCTCTAGAGCAGCAAGTGTAGTGATAATATCAAAATTGCCAAAATAGCCCAAATGACCAATGCGAATAATCTTACCCGCATAGTCGTCTTGACCACCTGCAATTGTAACCCCATGTTTGTTTTTCATGATACTTACAAGCTTTTTGCCATCAATACCATCTGGCACCCAGACAGGTGTTACAGCGTTACCACGTCCATTAGGTGGTGCAAACAACTTCAGACCTAAGGCCTCGCAACCAAAACGTGTTGCCTTTGCCAAGCGCTCGTGACGACTAATTATATTTTGAATACCTTCCTCGCGCATAAGCTTAATGGCTTCGCTTAAGCCTATCATCAGGCTAACAGCAGGTGTAAATGGCGTTGTGTCTACCTCCAAATTCTTAAGATACTTCTTCCAGTCAAAATAAAATTTTGGCAAAGAAGACCTCTCATACGCTCGCCAAGCTTTTGCAGAAACACTAACTGCCGCCAAACCTGGAGGTAACATTAAACCTTTCTGAGAGCCAGTCATAACAACATCTAATCCCCACTCATCAGTTTTGCAATCTACAGCACCTATGCCTGTAATGCTATCAACAATAAGCACGCAATCAGGATAGTTACAAACAATCTCGCCAACAGCTTGTACGTCATTTAAGACACCTGAAGATGTTTCGCTTTGTGTAATGATGACACCACGTGTATCGGGATTAGCTTGTAAGTGGTTTGCAATATCTGAGGGATTTACACAAGTTTGCCAACCATACTCTAATATTGTGACATCAACCGCATAAGCTTTTGCGATTTGTGCCATACGCTGTCCAAATTTGCCATTGTAGCAAACCAATACCTTATCACCTGCGCTAAAGCAGTTTACTATAGCAGATTCCATGGCGCCAGTACCAGAGCTAGCAAAAATAAGAATGTCAGATTTCTCTGTTTGAAAAACATATTTAAGACCAGAAACGCACTCGCGAACAACCAAACTAAAATCCGGTGTGCGATGATGAATCATAGGTTTAGCTTGTGCCAACAATACTTCGCTTGGAACTGGTGTAGGTCCAGGTGTCATCAGATATGATTTACGCATGGCTTCCCTCTCTTTGTTTAAATTTGCTTGCATTATTTGTTAGTCTGCCTATGTATTGTAGCTTGCATTACGAAAACCACAATGCAAGCTGCATTTATTCTTATTATAGACCAAGCGTGAAAACTGTCAGCCTAAAGTAGCAATATGGTTTAGTTTTTCAGGCGAGAGGTTACTGTCACTTACCTTGGAAAAGTCAGCGACGCCTGAATGTCTTGTGAAGTACGTTGCTTGACCACCCGCGAAAGTCACTTACCTTGGCAAAGTCCGCGACGCCTTAATGTCTTGTGTCAGTCGCTGTTGTGCCTGTTCTAGTTGCGACAGAACTTGATCCTTTGCGGTGCCGCCATATGTTGTTCGAGCATCAACAACATTGGCAATTTTTACAACTTCTAGAGCATCAGCACCAAATACATCTGAGAATTGATGTAGTTGAGCCAAGCTAAGTTGATGTAATTGCAACTTGTTCTTCTCGGCAAAAAGAACAATTTTGCCAACCACCTCATGTGCATCTCTGAATGCTAGTCCTTGTTTTACAAGATAATCTGCTAAATCAGTTGCCGCCATAAATCCACCTTGTGCTGCTTCAAGCATTTTGTTGGCATTTATATGCATAGTGCTAATCATGCCGGATACGGCATTTAAGCAAAGTGATACTGTGTCTATGGAATCAAAGAGACCTTCCTTGTCTTCCTGCATGTCTTTATTGTAAGCTAAGGGAAGCGACTTTAGGGTCGTAAGGATTCCAATTAAGTTTCCATAAACTCGTCCGGTTTTACCACGAGTAAGCTCAGCAAAATCTGGATTTTTCTTCTGTGGCATAATAGAAGAGCCTGTAGAGAATGCATCGCTTAAGGTAATGAAACCAAACTCAGAGCTCGACCAAAGAATCAATTCTTCACAAATTCGCGAAAGGTGCATCATAACCATGGCGCAGGCATAAGTGATATCGCAAATAAAGTCGCGGTCACTGACTGCATCAAGCGAGTTGTTGCTAACACTAGCAAAATCCAGTTCTTTGGCAACGGCAAAGCGGTTAATGTCATAGGTAGTTCCTGCAAGAGCAGCGCTGCCAAGCACAAGCACGTCGGCACTGGCTTTGCTTGCTAACATGCGAGCATAATCGCGTTCTAGCATATTTTGCCAAGCAAGTAGGTGATGTGACAAAAGTATCGGCTGTGCGCGCTGTAAGTGTGTATAACCAGGAAAAATAGCGTCTGTATGATTTGAGGCCACAGAAATTATGGCCGAACGCACTGAGCAAATCGCCAAACAAAGCGACTCAGCAGCCTCACGAACATACAGTCTGGTGTCAGTTGCTACTTGATCATTACGGCTGCGAGCCGTGTGTAAACGCTTTCCCGCAGCTCCTATACGACTAGTTAACTCTGCTTCTATCGCCATATGAATGTCTTCGTGTTTAATGTCTAAGAATTCATCGTTTCCAGCTTGAATATCTTTTAGAATATCTCTTAGTCCATCGGTAATTAACTGTTTGTCACTAGTGCTAATTACCCCTTGAACACAAAGCATGTTGGCGTGCGCTATTGAACCGCGTATATCTTGCTCATAAAGGCGTATGTCTACAGGCAAAGATGCGCCAAATTCTTGCATCTGTTGCCCAACGGATTCTTTAAAGCGTCCGCCCCATAGCGAACCCGTGCTCATTAAAGAGCACCTTGTTTCTTTGCCCAGACTTCTGTTGTTAGACCATAAAGTTTCAAGAAGTGAGCGGCAGCATTGCGATCAAAAGCATCCTCGTCGCCATATGTTGCTAGATCGAAGTCATACAAAGAGTAGTCGCTTTTGCGGCCAACAATTCGCAACGAGCCTTTATAAAGCTTGCAACGAACATCACCGGTTACATATTTTTGGCAGGAAGCCATAAAGGCATCTAAAGCATTCTTTAGTGGAGAAAACCATTTTGCATCGTAAACATAAGCAGCCCAATCTTGCTCTAAACCATGTTTGTAGCGAAGTAAATCTCGTTCTAAAACAAGCTCTTCCAAGGCCTTGTGTGCATGAATCAAAGTTAGTGCTGCCGGAGTCTCATAGACCTCACGCGACTTTACGCCAATCAAGCGGTTTTCTATCATATCTATGCGTCCATATCCATGAGCGCCAACTATAATATTTAGCTGTTCTATGATTTCTTTAAAAGACAAGGGCTTTCCGTTTAGAGCGCAAGGTATTCCCTGATTAAAGCTGATGGTTAGATATTCTGGTTCATCAGGAGCCTTTTCTGGGTCTACGGTTAACTCAAAAACATCAGATGGAGGTTCAGCCCAAGGATCCTCTAATACACCACATTCCATGGTGCGCCCCCAAATATTGTCATCTATAGAATATGGAGACGACTTGGTAACCGGTACTGGTATGCCATGTGCCTCTGCCCACTCGATCTCTTGGTCGCGAGTGACAAGATCCCATTCTCGTACAGGTGCAATGATGCCTATGTTTGGGTTAAGCGCACGCACACCAATCTCAAACCTTGCTTGATCGTTACCCTTGCCAGTACATCCATGTGCAATCCATTTTGCGTCATATTTTTCGGCGGCAGCAACCAAATGCTTAACTATTACCGGACGCGACATTGCCGATACCAAAGGATAC
>JAIRQA010000083.1 GCA_031256715.1 Coriobacteriales bacterium
ATAAGCCCAGAACCGTTTTCTGCTTGCATTTCCTTCGTAGGGGACGCTGTCCACAGCGTCCCGGTTGCAGCGTCCCGATTGCATAAGCTCAGAACCATTTCCTGCTTGCGCTTCCATCGTAGGCGACGCTGTCCACAACGTCCCGTCCACAGCGTCCCCAACGATTTACAACATAAGTCTATTCTGGTAGCGTTGCCGCCAAAGAGTATTTTGAGCAGCTTTCAAGCGAAAACGAATAAGCTGAATTTGCAAATTGAGGAGAACACTATGGAGATAGAGCATTTGCATGACTTAAGCGACATCCTCCTGTCCAACCTCGCCCGTTAAATTTGCTGTTAACATAAGAGAAAAAATTTTTTACGCCAGTCACAAATGCAACTGTTATGGCGAACACAGAGTGTGTAACATTTTTATTGACTGACGTCATCCTGTTCGCAGAAACGGCGAGAGCATATGGTCTGAGTTGAGGGGGTAGGTTTCCTACAATCTGTATTGACGATAGTGAAGTTATTGGAGATTAAGCTTTCAAGAAAGGCGAAACTTCAGTCCTCATGAGCTGAGTTTTTCTCGACAATCATAATAAGTTGCTGACGCGAATTGATGTTCATTTTCTGATAGATATGGTGCACATGGGTCTTTATTGTAGATTCTGAAAGTTTGAGTATCTGAGCTATAGATGGCGCAGAGTAACCTTTAACCAATTGAGTCAAAACATCGCTCTCTCGCTTTGATAAAGAATAGAGTTTAGCAAGTGCGCCAACACATGATGTATTTTGCGAGTACTTAACACCTTTGTTGTCTGCACCACCTGTGCCAACTGCACCACCTGTGCCAACTGCACCACCTGCATCCTTTGTACCACCTGCATCATCTGCACCATTTAAATTAGTTGGTGTGGCTTTTAAAAGGCAAATAAGCGCTTCATTTTGAGTGCTATTGTTAACAACTGATCTATTTGCCAATGGCTCAAATGAACCCACCACTGCTACGGCAAAGAATAAAAGAATTACCAATAACGGTGGGAAGTATAAGGCATATGCAGAAAGTGGCTCGATAATTTTAACAAGCACCATATTTGCTGTAGAACCAAAAAGCATGCCTAGCTGAATATACATTCTGCCTTGTGCTATGGTGGCAAAAGGCGCTAATCCATGACAGCTGGCAAAGCTTGCCAAAAACGCAAAACTGGCAGTGTCAAACATTGTGATCGTCATTATTAATAGTAAGCAAAGAAGCCAGCGTAGATGTTCGTCTACAAAGGGAATAGGCACTAATCCTATTGCCAATAGCGGCAGTAGGTAACGTGCAATGCTAATAAAGGCTATGTCTTTCCCTAAAAACACTTCTATAACAAGCAAAACTGCTACGCCGGCAGATAAAGCTATGCCTATAGAAAGACAATTCCAGACGGTGCCACCAACAAGGATATTAGATGAAAGCCCAAAGCCAAAGACAACTCCATAAACAACAAACAAGAGCAGGTAGGGAAGACGGCGTTTTGGCGCCTGTGCAATAGCAGTCAACTTTTTGGTAACTGTATTAGATTCTAAAAACTTGTCGGATTGACGCTTAAAGGAGTTTTCATGCAATCTGGTGTTACTATTAGCTAATGTTGCCAATAAACAGATGTACGAGAAAACAGCTGCTAACAATGTGATGAGAAGTTCGCCGGTGCCATCGCCGACACTGCCGATAGCAGTGTAGCCGCCGCCGCCAGCAGTGTAGCCGCTGACGCCGCCAGCAGAAAGCGTGATTAAACTAAAGACGATGGCACCAAAGACCACTGATGAATACATATATCTGGCAGAATGCTTAGAATCATTTATGGCAAACGCCTCGCCCCAAAGCACATGAAAGACGCCCTCCCACAAGCCGGGAAGAACAGCAAGCAGCATAGTTATAAAACTTGGGCCATTAGTCTGACGCAGTGTAATGATGCCAATTATGGCAATTGATATGCCTAGCAAAGCCAGCGAGGCTAAACGTCGTTGTGCTATTATGCTAGTAAAATTCTGTGTTTTATTACTAGCATTAACAATGCCTGTAGCGACCGCACTAGTATTAGCCTTGCCTGTAGCAACCACGCTAGTATCAACAAAGCCTGTAGTCACCACACTAACATCAGCCTTGCCTGCAACAACCTTGCTAATGATAGCCTCGCTGACAACTATACCAAGAAGAAAGCAGAGCCCAACAATTGGACTTTGCGGATTACCCGCAGATGCAGATGGCGAGAAAACAAAGCCGTACGCAAACACAAAGACTACTGCCCATGTTAAACCAAAGCCACACACCATAAAAGGTAACATTTCGGGTGTCTTCAGAGCAGTTTTTTCTTGTGATTTTCTCTTAGCAAAGCCAAGTATTTCCTTTGTGGATGCCTTCATCAGTTCTGCCTCCTACTTAATTTGGCGACCATGCAGCCGCTCGCAAGCAGCCACGCCAATCTAACTGACGGCAACTGCTCGCAAGCAGTCACGCCAATCTAACTGACGGCAACTGCTCGCAATCAGCCACGACCTATCTAACTGACGGCAACTGCTCGCAATCAGCCACGACCTATCTAACTGACAGCAGCCGTTTGCAATCAGCCACGACCTATCTAACTGACAGCAGCCGCCTGCGCCCAATCACGTACGTCACGTGACACAGTCTAGACAAGCTTACTTTGCTATATCTACTATCGCAGCATCTTCTGCAGCAAGCTTGTGGTCGCTTTTTAAGAAGAGGCATATCGCCGCCGAGACAATGGCGCAAGGAGCTAGCACAAAAATTGCTGCGTCTGCCCAACCGATATCGGCAACAATGCTGCCATAAAGTCCAGAAAATAGCTGACCCACACCGGTAACAAAAGCCATCGTTGCCAACGACCAATCTGTTTTGGATGGATCCTTGCAAAGCATCGGGATAATTGAACGAGTTGCTGTTGGCACGGCACTTGCGGCAACTCCCATTAAAATGGCAAACACCCAAGGTCCAATGACATCACCAGAACTGGTATAGCCCACTGTTATTACAGAAGCGGCAACCAGCAGATACCCAAAAACTAAAAACCACTTGCAAGTGCGAGTTTTGCCCATTATGGCACCAAAAACGATTCCTAAAGGTATAGTAATAGCCGCCAAAACCAATGTTGGTAAACTTGCTACCTGCATATCCCAACCCTTAAATTCCTGCAAAAAGGTGGGATAAAAACCATTAATGTCATCAAGATAAACAAATGTCCATACCAAAAAAGCCACCGAGACAAGCAGTGAAATGCCAAAATACATCTTGCCTTTAATTACAAGTTTTTTGCCCAAGGTATCGCCACCTAAGGCCAAAACGTTTTCGGGAACTTTAGAAAACTTTACGCCAGCTAATAACCAAACAACCGCTATTGCCTCAAAAACTAGCGATAGAATCCATAATCCCTGCCAGCTTGCTACCTGATAGATAATTGGCGCGGCAAAAAAAGCCAACACAGTGCCGCAGGCAACCCACTGACTCCAAATGCCCATTACCAAACCCTGCTTTTCCGGTTCAAACAAACGCGGCATGATATTAGGGCCAATAACGCAAATAAGCCCAAAGCCCATGCCCTCTAATACGCGTGAGAACAAAAATAATTCAGGCGTAACAGAAACAAAGCCAACAACAGAGCCTATAATGGTAATCACAATAGATAGCACTAGCGATGACTTAATGCCCATGGTGCGCATCAACCAAGTTCCCGGATATGCTAAGGCTAATGTGGCAAAGGCGAAAACCGACATCACATAACCAACTGTATCCAGACCCAAGCCAAAGGCACTGCCAATCTCTAGTAGCGCAGAAGAAGGCTTAAGTAAATTGTAAACACAGGTAAAGCCAAAGAAGAACAGCCCGTAAAAAGTTACCCATTTCTCACTTTTGCTTAACTGTCTATTTAAAACACCATAGTTTGCTATTGCAGAAATATTCATGTAATCCTCCTTGTAAGTTTATTGACACTTAACTATCTAATTTATGTCGAGAAGTGCTTTGTCCAGCCACAAGCCCTGCGTGACCTAAAAATTTGCCGTATCGCCACCTGTGCGTTAATATGCCTTACAACATGCCTTAAGGCTTTGCGAAGCGCCTGTCTTACTTAACCTTATAAAGCTTTACCAGCATGCACTTGTAATTAGAGCCAAAACCGCTTTTGCCAGGTGTCCAGGTGACATTGTTATTAATGTTTAAGTCAAAGACATCGTAAAGATTTTCTGGGTCGGCTTCAGGAAACCACCAGGCATGGTCTGTAGAGCAATAACGCGGGTCTAGCAAGACATCGGTCACCTTAACTTTGCGCTTGGCACGGTCGCGTTGGTTTTCTACCCAAACCCAATCGCCATCTTTTAAGCCGTAACGTTCAGCAGTTTGTGGGTGCACTTCAATCAGCGGGTCAGGTCGCAAGGCACGCAAGCGAGGTATGTTGCGATGCTCAGAATGAAACATTCCCCAATTACGTGCGCCTGTTGTAAGTACCAAAGGATACTCTGCCAACAATTCTGGTGTCGAGCCTGGTCCTGGCTCTGGCTCCTCAAAATAGGGCAAAGGATCTAGCCCGGCATTGGCATAAACTGTCGCCCAAAGCTCAATGCGTCCCGTAGGCGTGTTAAAACCTGGCTGACCATCTGGGCGCAACAAGCCTTTTTCATGTTTGTGATAGATGTATTTGGGATATGCCGGAGCTACCTCACGCAGACCATCAAAGTCGTAACCGGTTTCTTTAATTAGTGCAGAAAACATATCTTTAACATTTGCCCACGGCCAAGCACTAGGATTAAGGCGACGACCTAACTCTAAGTTTATCTGCATGTCGCTTTTGCATTCGCCAATCTGCGTGACCTTGTTAATAGTCTCTCCGCGTTGAGGACCATCGCCTATGCGCAGCCCATCACGTTCTGGATAGGTAGCAGCAGGTAAAACGATGTCTGCTAAAGCCATGATGGTTGGGGTGAAGAAAAGATCTACACAAACAATAAAGTCCATTTGTTGTGCTGCCTTTAGCCAACGCTTTGGGTCGGCACCCATGCAGGCAATGGTGTTGGTAGTTTGTAGCCATAAAGCCTTAATAGCATAAGGTTTACCTGTCTCCATAGCTTCCATGGCAACGTCAGGCTGAAATGTAGCAAAGCCAAACTTTAACAAAGAATACTTATCGGACCCAAGGCGCTTGGCGGTTTGCTCTTTGCTAAGAAGATCGGCACCAAAGCCGCCGCCATAAAATAATATCTCTGGCGGTATAATCATGCCACCCGGGCGGTCGATGTTGCCGGTAATCTGTGTTAAGGCAGCAATTGCCTGAATCGCCGGCAAAGCTTCGCGGGTCATGTCTACGGCTACGCCCCATTGCACACACGCACGCTTAGCTTTGGCAAACAAGCGAGCTGCAGCGTAAATATCTTCTGCGTTTACCCAACAAATCTCTGCAACTCTTTCTACGGGATACTCAAGCACCCGTTTGGCAAGTTCTTCGAAGCCATAGCACCATAATTCTACAAATTCGTGGTCGTAAAGGTCCTCTGAAACGATAACATTAAGTAGTCCTAAGGCAAGCGCTGCGTCTGTACCTGGCCGTACAGGTAGCTGAATTTCTGCCTTAGCTCCAAGCCAGGTCATCCGGGGGTCACAAACAATGGTCTTCATGCCCATTTTCTGTAAGTCTATGACCCAATGGCCAAAGAAGCCATCGGAATTAGAAACCAGTGGATTATTACCCCACAAAATCATGACCTCCGGTGCCTGGTACTTGGGATTAGCGTAACGATCCGGGAATTGTTGAGCGCAATCGCAAACCCAGAACGAACCTGTGGTAGAGTACATGCCCGACACACGCGGAAGATAGCATGCTAGCCCAGATAATGGAAACCCATAGTTGGGACTGCCATACGACCACGCCAATCTGCTAATCCAAGCTGCGATATCGCGCCCAGTACCTTGCATAAATAATACCGATTCTGGGCCATATTCTTTAGCGAGCTCTTTAAATTTGGCTTCTATGATATTAAATGCTTCGTCCCAGCTTATACGCTCCCATTCGTTCCTGCCACGTTTTGCTTTGTCTCTCTTTAAAGGATAAGTTAGACGCTTATCGCTGTTGGTGACTTCCGGCAAGTCTAAGCAGCGAACACAAAGCCGCCCACCGTTAAAGGGGTTTTCTGGGTCGCCCTCTACTTTAACCAACTTGCCGCTGCTGTCTGTATACAATAAGACACCGCAACCAATATGGCATCCAGGGCCTGTCCATGCGCTGCCTCTAGTTACCGTTAAACCATTCTCTTCGTAAGTCCATGGTTTGTCGTGGTCTATGAGCACATATTCGCGCTTCTGGCTGTAAGGCGGCAAATTCTGGTCATTTTGGGTTTTAGTATTTTGGCTTTCACTCGCTTGACTTTCTGCGCACTGTGCTTTAGTGCTCTGACTTTCATTGTTTTTAATCTTGATATCAGTAGTCTTTGCATTTATGGCACTGACACTGTGATCAACAATTTCTTGAATCTCTTTCATTTCTCCTCCTTCCTTTTTTACTCGCCTAGATTTCGCGCCTCTATTTCAGCGCAAATAAGGTCTGCTTAGTTTTAGTCTTAAGATTTGCGCTTAGCTCATCTAAAGTCCCATAAACAAGACAAGCTGCCTGACAGTGATGCACGCAACTGGGTAGTTTGCCAAGTGCTACGCGCTCCTGACAAAGGTCGCACTGGTCAGAAAACAGCGGCACATAGGCGTATTGCCATTTTTTGCCGGCAATCTGCCAAGGCCCTAGCTCTGCTAACTTAACGCCAAAGCGGTCTGGTTCAAGACCATGTTCCATTTGACAAGCAACCTCGCAGGAATGACAGCCTGTGCACCATTCGTAGTCTACGAGGATTCCGTAGTTGGCACTTGGCGCCACTGCCTGTACAGTGTCTTGTGTGTCGTCTGCTGCGGTGCACTTCTCAACATTATTCACGGTGTCTGCCGCGGCGCACTCCTGAGCATTATTCACGGCATCTGCCGCGGCGCCATTTAGAGCGCCATTCTGAGCATTAAATTCGGTCATTATTCTTCCTCCTTAACTTTGTATACTTTTACTAGCAAAGTCTTATAGTTGCACCCAAAACCACTTTTGCCTGGGATGTACTTAAAAAGCTGGTTGACGTTAAGGTCAAAGACGTCGTAGAGCTTTTCTGGCTCTGACTCTGGGAACCACCATCCATGGTCTGTAGAGATAACTCTTTCACTAACGATTGGGGTTTCTTCTACACGGCGCTTGCAGCGTCCCAGCGAGTTTTCTATCCAGACCCAGTCGCCGTTTTTTACGTTATAAAGCGCTGCTGTTGCGGGGTTAATTTGTACGATGGGATCAGGACGCATGGCACGCAGATGCTTTATTTGCCTGTGCTCGGAATGAAATAGCGTTGGATTGCGGGCACCTGTTGTTAACACTAGCGGGTATTCTTCTAGCAGCTCTGGTGTAGATCCAGGTCCTGGCGTTGGCTCCTCAAAATAAGGTAAGGGATCTAGTCCGGCGTTAGAGTAGAAGTTTGACCAAAGCTCTATGCGACCGGTTGGTGTTGCAAAGCCAGGTGTGCCATCGGCGCGAAATTTACCCAAGGTATGCAAGTTGTATTCGAAGGGAATGTAGGCGGGAGCATTTTCTTGCAGTTCATCAAAAGTAAGGCCGGCACCAGCGTCGGCAAGGATATAGGAATACATCTCGCGAACGTCTTTCCAAGGCCAGGCATCGGGATTAAGGCGACGGCCAAGCTCTAGGTTTATCTGCATATCGCTTTTGCATTCGCCAATCTGTGTGACCTTATTAATGGCCTCACCGCGCTGGACACCATCGCCCACACGAATACCATCGCGCTCTGCGTATGTAGCTGCCGGCAAAACGATGTCAGCTAAGGCCATGATGGTGGGAGTCTTAAAGAGGTCTACCGCAACGATGAATTCTAATGTTTTAAAGGCATTTAAAGTGCGCTCAGGCTGTGGAGAAGTGCAGGCGAGGAAGTTCGTGGTCTGAAGCCAGGCGGCACGCATTTTATAAGGTTTGCCGGTTTCGTAGGTCTTGAGCATCTCGTCTGTAGACGCAACCTGAAAACCAAAATTTAAAAGTGAGTATTTGTCTAGACCGATTCGTTTTGGACGCACATCGTCGCTAAGTAGCTCATTTCCCCAACCACCGGCATAATAAAGAATGCTTGGCGGCTGAATCATTGTGCCAGGTTTATCTACATTACCCGTAATCTCAAAAATAGCACTGATGGCCTGACAAGCAGGTAAGGCTTCCTTGGTTGTGTCTATTGCCAAACCCCATTGCACAATGCCGCGATTCGCTGTCGCAAATGTTCGTGCGGCGCTACGAATGACATCTGCGTCTACCCAAGCGATTTTTTCTACCTTTTCTGGCGTGTAATCTTTAACGCGCTGGGCAAGTTCATCAAAGCCATAACACCATAAATCAACAAATTCGTGGTCGTAAAGATCTTCTGCAATAATGACATTTAAGATGCCCATTGCCACTGCGGCATCGGTGCCTGGTCGTAGCTGAATGAAGTCTTCTGCTTTGCTGGCTAACCAGGTACGTCTGGGGTCTACAACAATAATTTTAGTGCCTAGCTTCATGATATCTACCAGCCAATGACCAAAGAAACCATCGGAGCTAGAGTTAATGGGATTGTTACCCCAGACTAACACTACATCTGGCCTTTGCCAGCGAGGGTCATCATAGCGATTGGCAAACTGCTGCGAGTAATCTCCCAGCCAAAAAGCACCAGTGGTAGCGAAACAGCCGGCAACGCGTGGCAAATAGCAAGACATACCACTCATGCCAAAAAGATAGTTGGGGCTACCATAAGACCATGCCAGGCGAGTAATCCAGGCGGCGATATCGCGTCCGGTTCCCTGATAAAAAGCAACGGTTTCAGGACCATACTGCTCGCGTATTGCAATAAGTTTTTCGGCGATGGTGCTAAAGGCTTCCTCCCAACTGATGCGCTCCCAAATATCTTTGCCACGATCTTTGGGGTCGCGCTTCATGGGATACATTAGACGCTGGGCATGATTAACAACTTCCGGTAATGCCAGGCAGCGTGCGCAAAGACGCCCTTGGTTAAAGGGGTTTTCTGGGTCGCCTTCTACTTTTACCAACCTGTCATTTTCGTCTGTGTACAGCAAGACACCACAGCCAAGATGACAGCCAGGTCCTGTCCACGCGCTGCCGCGTGTCACATTTAACCCATTTTCTTCATACTTCCATGGCTTGGCGTGTGCTACGAACTCGTAGCCTTTTTCTTCCATAGTCTTACCTCCGTTTCTGTTTGTGGACATTGCATCCGTTCTAATATGTGCGTTAGTGCTTGTGTCTTGGTGATTGCTCGCGGGCGCTAGTGCCTTGATGTTTATTTGCGGGAGCTAGTGTGGTGGTGCCAATGTATGCTGCGAATGCATTGACAACACTAATCTTCTTAAGCAATTACACAAGCAATTACACAAGCAATTACACAAACGCACACCTATAAAAATAGGCTTGTGCGGTGTGTAAGGCTATTCCAAATGTTGGCTTATTTTGTATGCAATGGCTTAGTGCTCATGGCACTATATAAAAAACTCATACTAATCGGAGGATGTTTTAGGTTATACTTTTTAAAAAGAGATGGAGTTTGCGTGCGCGGTTGAAGTCTGTTCGTTTATTCGTAGCTGGGAATTTACCAAATTATTTTTAACCCATTTTCTTTATATTGTTCGAATAGCCTGTCTTTGCTAATTATTGCCATATTTTTTGTAAGTGCCTGCCATATTAGCATTCTGTCAAATGGGTCTTTGTGATTATTTTTCAGTGGTAATTTGTGAAATGTAATACTCGCATTTTCTTCTAAGTCTATTATGGAAAAATCCATATTCCTTGCATATTCTGGGAATTTTGCAATATTTATATTTTCAAATGAAAATTTACCCATTTGTGTCTTTAATGATATTTCCCAAAATGAGACGGTACTTACACATATTTCATTATTTTCTGTCGAAGATTATATCCCGCGATTTTGTACTCAACTTTTTTGTTTCCAATGTTGCCAAATAAATACATGCGTGTCCAATAGGTAAATCATATTCCTAAAAATTCTTCTTCAGTAATTTTGTCGCTCCCATTTATTTTAAATGTCGCTTTTCCATCTAAAATGCCAATTTTTCTGTTATTGTTTTCTATGGGTACAATCATTGCAACTGGTTTTTTTGATTTACCATATAAGACTTTAACATTTTCTCCATTTTTTACGCAAATGAGGACGTCAGAGAAGTGCGCTTTTATTTCAGCAACTGTTAGTGTTTTCATAAATTTAATATATCATATTCTGCTCGCATGTCAATAAACGTTAGCGACATACGCCACAAACTTGCATCACAAAAAAAGCCCGAAACTTTGCCCGTGAACTGGCAGCAACGTAAGCGCGTAAGTACTTCTCAACATAAATAATAATTTATGACGAAGGAAAGGTATTTTTAAATGAACAACTTGCCTAAGCGAAAGCCTAACCGTCTTAAAGGTTATGATTACTCACAAGATGGGGCATATTTCATCACGATATGTGCCAAGGACAAAAAAATGCCTGTTTGCGAGGATTGAATTTGATCCCGTAGGGGCGGATATTATCCGCCCGTTGCTCTCTAAAACAGGAGTAATTGCCAAACAAGGTATAGAAAACATTGCGCAAATATATTCTAATGTAATCGTTGAAGATTTCGTCATCATG
>JAIRQA010000103.1 GCA_031256715.1 Coriobacteriales bacterium
GGCAGTGGCAGCAACACTGCACTTGTTGTAAACATCTGCAGAAAGCGAGACCACATTAGAGCGCGGGTCAAAGTGATCAGAAAGCTCGCCTGTTACCTCCACAACTCTAACGTGCACTAAGCCATGGTCGTCTAGCATGCGACGCGCTGCCTGAGCTCCCGTTAAGCCAGACGAGATTGCCACTTTGCTCCATTTCTTATAAGCATGTCTAATCATAGCTTGAGCGCCTAGCCCAATAACCAAAGTAATGATGATTAATACATAGTATGGCATATTTAGTCCTTCCTCTGTTTTACCTTGTGCTCACCCATGTGTCCTTTTGCCGCTAAATAAGATGTATTTCACTTTAGGCTTGTGGTTATGTAACCAAGCTGGCTATCCGGTTAACTAAGTTGGATGCCGTCCATTGCCACTTAAAGCATCTTAAAGCATCTTAAAGCAAATTAAGGCATCTTATAACATCTTAAAGCATCTTAAAGCATCTTAAGGCATCTGGCATTCAGACACGCGAAGTACAGATATAGTATATTACACCAATAGTCACACAAACGTAAGCGGACTTGTCAGTTAGCTGACATTTAGCTGCCATGTTGTGAGCCAGATGTAACCTTCAGGTTATCTCCATCCAAGCGCAACGACAACTTGCCCTCTAAAAGCTCTATGAGCTCTAAACCAATAATGTCCTTACGCCAACCTTTTAAAATTTCTAAGTTACTACGCTGTCCGCAAGCCAAAGCCACTAGATCATCATGACTAGCCAAAATCGCAGGCGCTATACTATTTTCGGATGCCCGCAAATGAACCAAAGTATTAAGCATGTCTATCTGAGCAGTCTTAGGTCCGCGTCTACTAGGATTATGCTCAGCTAAAGGCCATTCGTCTGGTGGCAAAGCTTGAGCCAAATGCACTGCCGCCAATGCCTGATGCGCCCACTGCTTGCCCAATTTATCTCGAGCGTTCCTAACCATATAAAGTTCATCTAAAGTCTGCGGCATGCGCCTGGCAATTTCTAGCAAAAGTTCATCAGTTGCAACCCATTTACGCGGATAATCTTTTTTTTGAGCAGTAAGCTCGCGCCATGCAGCAAGCTCTCGCAAAGCACAGAGCTGAACAGGCCGTAAAGCTGACGATCGTCTAACGCGACGCCAGACACCACGCACATCGATCTCATAAGTCGCAGGGTCTGTGAGACGCGAAAATTCATCGTCAAGCCAAGAAAGGCGGTTCTTTTGCTTTAAAGCAGCGTGCATAGCCTCATAAATACGCGGCAAATATCGCACATCATCGTAGGCGTATGCAATCTGCGTCTGAGTTAACGGCCTTTGTCCCCAGTTAGAGAAAGTATCGGTTTTATCTAACTTGATATCGCAATAAGCCTTAACCATGGCAGCAAGACCAATCTGCTGAGTATAGCCAAGCAAGTTCGCTGCGCGCTGAGTGTCAAATAGAGGCTTTGGCAGCACACCCAAGATCTGATAAAAAATGGCAAGATCCTGATCGCCGGCATGCAGCACTTTAACAATGTTTTCATTAGTAAATAAGGATTTAATTGGCGTAAGGTCACTTATCGTTAAAGGGTCAATAATGGCATATTTCTCGTCATTGGGAAATCGCGCGGCAACCTGAATCAGACACAACTGAGGATAATATGTTTTCTCGCGAATAAATTCTGTATCTAAAGCCACAACGCTGGCTTTTGCGATACTTTTCTCTAGCCCCCGCAGGGCTTCATCATTGTCTACGTACAAATTACCTGCCTCGCTGCCAATTATTATGTTGAGAAGTGCTTAGCGCCACGCAAGCTGTTCACAAACCGTTAGTGCTTAGCGCCCCGTAAACCGTTCATAAACTGTTCGCGCTTAGCGCCCCGTAAACCGTTCACAAACTGTTCGGCCATCAAATTGTGTCGGCGTTTACAGCTAATAATAAGTTCATACGCCATTTGCACCCGAACAACGTGAAAACATAAAGCATGTCCCTGCATTAACTCAATCGAATGCTATTATTGGACTGAGTTATCTTAACATAATGATAACACTAAGTCATCGTTGTGGCAAAAGCCCAATAGCCAAGTTTCTGATAGTGGCTGGCAAGTGTTAAGGCTTTTTGCTCGCTTTCGCAAATTGCAAAAACGGTAGAGCCGGATCCGCAAAGTAAAGGCATCGCCACGCCTTCAGTTGCCTTAAGCTCTTGCAGTAAGTCGCTAATGATAGGCACAATTTGGCAGGCAGCACTAGTAAGATTGTTAGCTAGCATAATAGTACCATCTTTTATACACTGCAAAAGCTCATTACTGCGCAGCGCGTCTAAGAGCGGGCGAACCGCTAACGCCGGCATTGGGTTTGCGTCAAAAAGACTGTATGCAGCTGCTGTAGAGACACCTTTATTTGGCTTAACTAACAAAAGCTGCAGAGACGGATTTGGCATTGGCAACTTGCGTACAATAATGTCGCCTGCGCCACCCATAAGCGTGCAACCACCTTCTAAAAAAAATGGAACATCGGCGCCAATGCTGCTAGCAACATCTTGTAGGACCTTCAAATTGCTGTTCATGCCGCAAAAGTCTGCAAGCGCCATAATGGTTGCCGCCGCGTCGGTTGAGCCACCACCAAGACCAGCCTGCACAGGAATGTTCTTTGTTACAGATATATGCAACTTATTTGCGGGCACAAGACTCGCTGTGCTGGCAAGATCAACCTTAAATTCTTGTTCAGGAACACACATCCGTTCAAACGCTCTGACGGCTTTATAAATGATGTTTTTTTGCAAAGGCACATATGGCAAACTGATACCATCGCCAGCTTGCATATCTATGCTTATCTGCAGTTTGGTTTTTGGCTGTAAAGTCTTACCATTAAAGACGAAATTAATAACATCATGTAGACCAACTGTGGCAAATACCGAATCTAACTGATGCCTGCCACCCTTAATATTTGTTTTCACTCCCAGATGCAGATTGATTTTGGCATAAGCATTTTTGGTGATAATCATATAAGCTAACTAGCCCTTCTAAGCGAAACTTCAAATAGAAACATCATGTTATAACGCTATTTTACTCTATATTCGCTTGAGTTTGTAAGCAGAGCCTGTGAGGAAAGTTTTATGAGAAGAATCTGCGCTTAGAGCAACTTCGCATCATAGAACAGAACAAAAATGCTACTTTTATAAAACTTACAAGTCTGCTAGTATTAGTTTCTGTAAATTTCCTGTGGGGCTTTTTTAAGCAGTAACGACAACAACTACAAATGCGGAGATTAATATGAAAGTATCAACAAAAGGGCAGCACGCCTTAAAGATTATGCTAGACTTTGCCACACATGCCAATGATGGCTATATACGACTGCGCGATGTCGCCGACAGACAAGGGCTTTCTAAGGCGTATTTAGAGCAAATCATGGTCTTGCTAAATAAAGGTGATTTCTTTAAAACTGCCCGGGGCCATCAAGGCGGTTACCGTTTAGCAGAATCACCTGCTTCATACACACTTGGCGATATACTTCGTGTTACAGAAGGTGACTTAGCCATCGTTGATGAAGAAAGACCTGGCGATGCTTCAGACACGCGTGTGGCTACCATGGTTAGTGATGTTTGGGACAATATTGCTAATGTAATAACAAGCTATTTAGATAGCAAAACTCTTCAAGACATCCTAGATGAACATCGCGAAGAAGACGCTTACGACTTTGTTATTTAAGCATGTTCCAAGAAAAACCACACGCGAATTACCAAAGCTCCAAAAAAATAAAACTCTTAGAAAATTGCTAGAAAAAAGTTGCCGAAAGCCACTCGGCATATTCACCAGTCCACATAGACTCTAAATTGGCAAATACCTGTGACCAATTTATAGTTTGATTAAAATATAGTTCAAGATAATGATGGCTAGGCAACATCAATCCCCCATCATCATTTGTTACGCTATCATTTTCTGCAAGAATCTGTGACTGCACACCGGTTTCTGTCTGCACATGCACATCATCCAAGTTCTGCGTCTGCGCAAAAGCAATCGTGTATGTACATGTTGGACACATTGTTACCAATGTATTAGCTCCTGTTGCCTTAGCCTCATTTATAACACGCCAAACACGCCTGTTACTAATGTCAGCATCAAAAGCCGAAACCGCACCACCGGCTCCACAACAAAGCGTGTCTTTGCCGCAATGCTGCATCTGAAGCAGCGCTTTATTAGGAAATGCTTTCTGTAGCAAAGCTCGCACCGCCATGCCATGACGTCCATCGTGGCGATCATGACAGGAATCAAAAACTGTTAAGGCGCCTGCATTTGTGTCTAAAGCTACAGCATCACTTTTTTGCAGAAGCAACTCAGCTAAGGGAACTATTTGAATGTCATCCCCAAAGACTTCTGCGAGTTCTTCTCCACATCCTGGGCAAACAGTAAGCACGCGTTTAATGCCACAAGTTCGAACCTGTTGTAAAATGCGTGATCTCAAGCCTACAGAGCGCTCAAAAAGACCAGCGCTCATTAGTGGGCTACCACAACAATCTAGACTTAAAGCCCAATTTATTCCCTGATTGTTTAGCCATTCTCCCACAGCAACCACAAGATGCGGTGCGTAGGAAGCAAGTGAGCAGCCGGGAAAGAAAAGTGTGTCGATGTTAGCTGATTGCAACATTTTGGCAGCATCTGCGAAGTCTGTCGAGTCATGCGCGTCAGACAATTCTGCCAAGTCTGACAGCAAATTGAATTGTGGATAAGAGACACCATAGATTGCTCGATAAGCGCTAAAGATATGCCACTCGTTATCTACCATGACAAGTTTCGAGTCTTGCTCGGGCATAATTCCTGTTTGCGCAAATAAAGAGCGCCAATCGCGCATCCTTGCAGGAGCATCTATGTGTGCCTCGCAAAATGCCGTACAATGACCGCAGAAACAACATTTTCGCAATGTCTGATACAGCTCAGGCATTTCGCTCATCATCTGCAGTAAGGCATCGGCTAATTCATCTTTAGGCAACTGCATAATGCGCGAAAACTCGGCTTCTATTTTGCCAATGTGCAAACCTGAGTCTTCTAATATTTCACAACGTCTAGTGCATTTTAAGCAATGCGCGCATGCTAGCATTTTATTAACCCATTTAGCTAGCATGCTAATAATAGGAGATTCCAGCTTGGCTAGCTCATCCAAATCATTGGCAGTTAGGCGGCTAACTCGCGGTAACGCATTTTGCTTAATTGACGACGACATTAACCAACTTAGCCGGCACCACAACAAGCTTACGAACTTGTTTGTTTTCGGCCTTTAGCTGTTCTAGTTCATTAGCAATTGCTATTAAGGCCTGGTTGCGCATTTCATCTTCGCTTGCGTCCTTAGAAATCATCATCTTCGTCTTAAGTTTACCATTTAGTTGTATAACAATCTCTATCTCGCTGGCAACTGCCAACGATGGGTCAAACTTAGGCCAAGTCTCATCTAAAACAGACTCCTCTGCGCTATGGCCAAGCACGCCATGCCAAAGCTCTTCTGCCATATGTGGAGCCATTGGCGCCAGCAGTTTAACAATGGTTTCAGCAACCTCTATGTCGCGTAAATTCACAGCGGTATTTTGTAAGCGCTCCTGCGGGTGCACTAGGTGCAAATAGTCACTTGCAGCATTTACTAATTCCATACAAGCGGCAATCGCGGTATTAAAATTAAAGCGCTCTATATCAGAAGACACTTTGCCTACTACGCGATGGCGCTCACGTTGCAAGGTCGCGGCGGCTATGTCTTTAGCTTTATCCTTTTGCTGCTCATCGGTTTTAGAGTCTGCATGATGGGCATAAAGCGTATCCTCGCAAGCACCGCCTACAAGGTCATGTACAATACGCCAAACACGCGTTAAAAAGCGATAGATGCCCTCTAAGCCTTCCTGAGACCACTCTAAGTCTTTGTCTGGAGGTGCCATAAAAAGAATGTAAACACGTAAGGCATCGGCACCATAGCAAGAAATCATATCTTCCGGAGCAACAACATTGCCCTTAGATTTACTCATAACTTCGCCATTCAGCTTTACCATGCCTTGTGTAAGCAAGTTCTTAAATGGTTCGCTAAATCCTAACAATCCGGCATCACGCAGCGCCTTTGTAAAAAACCTTGAATATAGCAGGTGTAAGATTGCGTGCTCTATGCCACCTATATATTGGTCAACCGGCATCCAATTATCCACCGCTTCGCGTGCAAATGGCAGCTTAGAATTGTGAGGATCGGTGTAGCGAAGATAATACCAGCTAGAACAAGTAAAGGTGTCCATGGTGTCAGTTTCGCGCCTGGCAGGTGCTAAACAACAAGGGCATGTAGTTTGGTAGAAGTCTGGGCGGCTAGACAAGTTTTCACCTTTTGTGACATCTATATCTAAAGGCAAACGCACTGGCAACTCTTCTTCTGGCACAGGCACTATCCCACATTTCTCGCAATAAATAACTGGAATGGGGTTACCCCAATAACGTTGGCGCGAAATTAGCCAATCGCGCAAACGAAAATTTATGGCAGACCTACCTAAACCGCGTTCTTCTAGCCAGGCAACAATTGCCTTGGCGCCTTCTGAATCTTTGCCTCCCCTCATGCCCGTGAACTGGGCGCTTTGCACCAAAATGCCATCACCGGCATAGGCTTCGCTCCAAGAAACATCTGTAATGCTTAATTGTCGCTCTTCTGCCAATTTGCTATAAAGCTCGTCATCTTTAGAAATTACCACAGGAGGTATAGGCAAACCATACTTGCGCGCAAATTCAAAATCGCGTTGATCCCCTGATGGCACAGCCATTACCGCGCCAGTGCCATAATCCATAAGAATATAATCAGCAACCCAAACCGGCAACTTGGCGCCATTGATTGGATTAATAACATAGCAACCAGTAAATGCACCATTTTTTTCTCGCAAACCAGATGAGCGCTCTACAGCAGTTGCCGCTGCAGCAGATTCGATGACTTTAACAACATCACTTTCGTATTTAGTACCACAAACCAGTTCGCGCACTAGTGGATGCTCTGGCGCCAACAAAAAGAAGCTACAGCCAAATAGCGTATCAGGTCGCGTTGTGAAAACAGTGATTTTCTCTAAATTAGATTTTAAAGAAGCTGTCGAGAAGAACTTGCCGTCGCAAGTGTTAGCGTTGGCGTTTTCGTTAGCAATGCCGCAAGCGTTGGTGTCGCTGTTAGCAATGCCGCAAGCGTCGCTATCGTCGTCTTTGCAAAAACAGAAGTCAACCTCTGCACCAACAGACTTGCCTATCCAATTGGCTTGCATCTGTCGCACGCGTGCAGGCCAGCCGCTAAGCGTGTCTAAGTCTTGCAAAAGCTCATCGGCATAATTGGTAATCTTAAAAAACCATTGCTCCAATTCTTTGCGTTGCACAACAGATTTGCAACGCCAACAAACTCCATCACCCACAACTTGCTCATTAGCTAGCACGGTAGCACAATCGGGGCACCAATTAACCGGAGAATTGCGTCGCTCTACAAGTCCCATCTTTAAAAGTTTAAGAAAAATCCACTGACCCCAGCGATAATAATCGACATCACTAGTTATAGTTGTACGGCTCCAATCGTAACTGAAACCTAAGCGCTTTAGAGACGCACGTTGTTTATTGATATTTTCATATGTCCATGCTGCAGGACTTGAGCCTTGCTTTATGGCAGCATTTTCTGCCGGTAGTCCAAAGGAATCCCAACCAATTGGATGCAGCACGTTAAAGCCGCACATGCGTTTATAACGACTAATAACATCGCCAATTGTGTAGTTACGCACATGACCCATATGAATGTCGCCCGATGGATATGGAAACATCTCTAAGGCATAATAATTTGGCAGCGGGCTACCATTAACATCGTTAACATCTGAACGCATATTGCTGGCACCACTTTGCTCCCAGAATGCCTGCCAACGAGGCTCAATTGCATGGGGGTCATATTGTTGCATAAACGCCTGTCTCCTTCTTAGGATCACTACATTTGAACTAAGGATTGCTTCTGAGATTATACCAGTTTCTAACGAGTTGCCTGCTGCTCGCTTCTGCGTAACTGCTAGCCAAACACACGCAAAAATCGAGCCGATAAATTCAAGTTACGCGCGCCCATTACCATTTAATTCAAGCACCGGATCATTTCGGCAAAAAACTTATATTCAAGATAATCTCTTAAAATGACAGCAGCCAACAAGACAGAAAACACCGAGTAAGGTATTGTTGTCAAAGGCAATATGGCATGAGTCTTGTCACATGAGGTGCAGCGCACGCGGATAACTTTTATCTTAGTGCAGATGCTCTTGCCGTTGTCTGGATAGATGTAGTTGCGC
>JAIRQA010000018.1 GCA_031256715.1 Coriobacteriales bacterium
AGATATATGCGGTTTTATCGACATAAGCATACTTTTCGCAGATAATCTTTTCAAATGATTGTTCTCCTATAGGTAGCTTGCGCATATCTAGCTCCATTCTTTTACTTCATAGCAGTACATAAGGTAGTTAAAATCACCAACAACTATTAGGCATTTGCACTTATTTGCATACGTCTTAGACTTGTGGCTTATGACTTATAAAACGCTTTAATCTTAGTTCTTTAACTACAAGTATACCATTAGCACCAGCAAATGCTTTATTTGGCGATGCGACATCATGCAATTTTTTTATGGGTAGTAACTTAGAACTTAGAACGACTGACGCTCTGCCTTTGATTTAAGCGTGGTAAACCACTTGCCCTGTTGCCAAAACGTGCTGTACAAAGCCACTTGGGTCGTGGGCAGAATCTAGGAGATGCGGCTCAATATCCCAACTCACATCATAGGCGATGTTCCAAAGACGAGAGTTCGTCTTTCTCCAATCACCCGAAAAGGCATTGAACAAAACGCCAATGTCAATGTCGCTATCTTCGTTTGGCGTCCCATTGACATATGAGCCAAAAAGAATAACCGCAACGGGGGAAAACCCCTTACTAACTGCTTCGGCATAGCGCGTTGCTGTGTTTACAACTGTATTTTTATCCAGCAAAGCAGTTCCTCCGTTCCAGAAATAAGAGCATCACAAACCGCGCTTGACAATCCCGCTGCTATTTGTTCTTTGTATTCAGGATAGCGCGCCTCAATGTTTAGCGGATTCAGTTCTTTAATAAGGCCTGCTGTTCTGATGTCATTTTTTCAAAAAGCTTGGCGCGGTCGGCTAATTTTAGAAGATGATGAATTTTGGGCGGTATTTCACCCTCAGCGCAATTTTGGGCAATAACAGCTTTTAGTGCTTTTTCGATAACTTGGTGGCACATAAAGCCAACGTACAAGTACCTGCCCGTTTTTTGCATAGCCTTTGCTGTGACCATATCATAGCCAGACAAACCCAGCCAATACGCTGATTTATCACTCAATGAAAAATCCATCCTTTCGCATACTGTACCGCCTTGCTTGCGCAAGTAAAAACAATGAAAGTATACCACCAAAACGTCAGAAATGCCGACTTAAGGTTGGCGATATCAAATAAGGCAACGCCCCGCAAATAGTTTGTCAACATTACAAACAGTACAAGTTCGGCTTTTTCTTTTGTCAACTATTAGGCATTTGCACTTATTTGCACATGTCCTAGACTTCTAGCTTATGACTTATAAAACGCTTTAATCTTAGCTCATTAGCTACAAGTATACCATTAGCACAGGCTGATGCTTTGTTTGGGTGTGTGCTGTTTGGCTAAATGATATTTCATGAAAGCTACTCGCACAACCATGAACGAAAATGTTGAGGTTTCAGATGCCGCACTTTCGTATGATCATCGCATCATTAACCTTGGACTCCACGCGCCAAAACAAGAGATCCTTGTTAAGATTACAGCAGGACTTTTAGTAAAGCATCCTCAAGAAAATTACCAGAGAGCCTCTATTGCATCGACATCAAAAACCGGTATGGCACAGTTAGTATGAATGTCGTATCTCTCCCTGAATGAATCATCTATAAAAATCGCCTTATTGCTTGTGATGTAATCACTTTTGCGTTCAATTTGAGTAAGTCTATGCACTTTAAAGAACAATTCCGGTGCTATGGCGTATTCTCTTAGAGCCTCTTCTAAGCTTGTTTCATGCCTTGAAAGCAAAATGATCTTCTTGCCAGTATTCTTAAAATGATACAGGAGTCCTAGAAGTTCAGAATTTACTTTGTCCTTAAAGATTAATGTATCATCAAAATCGACATAGACTGTGTCAAATTGGTAGTCTAGAATATAACGACTTGTTAAGGCTCTGCTTACGCAGGCGTCATTAATCTTATTGGTTATCACTTTGATTTTCTTGCCTAATGCTAGGTTGATGGTATTCAATACAAAATTAAAGCCTTGAATACGCGATAATCCCATTGTGCCTGCTACTCTGGGAGCAATTTCCAACAAACGATACTCGCCATTTGCGTTCTTCTTAACTTGGAAAAACCAAACGCCGGTAAACTTTAAACACAAGTTTATAACAGTGGCTATATCCAATACGACTTGAGGAGTTTTAATCAATTTGCTTTCTACGGCAATGCCAGACTTTGCTCTGGTGCGCTCACGCATAGACGCAACCAACAAATTGCCTTCGTTGTCTGTGAAACAGTCTACAGTATACTCATTGCCTGTTAATAACTCGGTTATCGTGTAGTCTACTCCAGTATCTATAATCCGCTGCAGGTCGCTCATGGTTTTAAGCACAGCAACGCCTTCTGAACCTTGTCCAATATTTGGTTTTGCGAACAGCGGCAAATCAACAGATGATATCTTTTCTAGCTTGAATACCTCTGGGATAAAGGAATGCCCGCTAAAGAAATTATAGGTCTCGGTTTTTGATCTACAAATTAGACAGGTATCTGTGGCGGAAATCAAAACTTTACAGTTTATCTGATCACGGTTTTTCGCCAAATAAAGACAGGCGTTATCATGAGCTGGCAAGAGAAAATCAATTTTATTATCGTCTATGTATGCATTTAAACACTTAATAAAACCCGGTTGTGTTATGAATGGCAATTCCTCGTAACAATTCTGATAAACGGTTCTCCCTGGCGACGCAACTGAGCTTAAACCAAATAGTTCAATGTATTTGTCGCGCCCTAGAGCGCGATTTATTTCCATGCCAATCTCTGAACCGCAAGGGAATACCGCCACTCTGATATGTTTCTCGTTTATAGCACCCATGTCATCTAAGCCCTATACGTCGTTTAACTTCCTGCACTATTCTTTCTGAGTTATTTTCATCATTGACGCCTGTATCAAAATAAGCGTTTTTTATTCGTCTTCGCCATTCAGCATCCAACGATGGGTCTTGCCGATATTTTTCAATCGCGGCAATTACGTCAGACCATGTTGTTACCTGTGCGCCACAGCAATACTCAAAAGGATCGTATTTGGTAGAGTTTTCTTGCTGGCTCCACAGGTCATAATCTGGCCAGTAGAAAATTTCAGGGCGCTCCAAAATCAAAAAATCGCTGGCAATTGAGGAATAATCCGATATTAAAATATCGTATAGTCCAAGATATGGATAAATATCCTTTTCTTTGTCAATTCTAATGTTGTCAAAGCCTTGAAGTGCAAGACCGATTTTATTATTGAAATTACGCCATGTATGTGGGTGCAGCCTGATAACTAACTCGGCATCAACTGATGTAAGATATTCATTAAGTTCTGGTAGCGCCAAGCAAAGCTCATGAATCAATTTGAACTCACTGGATTCATCCCAACGATATGTTGGTGCATAAAGAACACGCAATTTTCTTTCTGGGCATTCATCGTAAATCTGTTCCATTTCTGGCGTAACATATCCATTTAATACCCTATGTAGCAAAGTTGTTCGTGGTGACCCAGAGATAAAGAAAATGCTTTCTGGCATGCGCCAGCTTGCACAATCGTGCCGAACATCTTCTGCAGAAGACGAAACAAATAGCAGATATTTTTCTTCGAACAACTCCCTAAAAGGTTCTCTGAATAAACGCTTCAACTTCTTTATGGTTTTAATGACAAGAGAATCTGTTTTTTTGCAGACTATATCATCACAACGAACAACTCCCTGTATCTTTGTCATAGTTTCAAGGTCATTACGCTTTACGCCAATGCCATGCCAAAGTTGAACCACTTTTGTATTAGCGTTGTAAGCTGTGTGACTGTAGTCAGAACAGCGGTAGTGATCTGTAAAAACAAGTGATGCGCAAGAGAGAAATTTTCTTCCCTCTTTAGAATTCATTCTTAAAACCGGAAACTCCTGCTTTTTAAGTTGTTTGATCACGTCATCATCTGTAGTCAGCCAAACAATATTAATTTCTGGATGGTTTTCTATTACGTGTTTATAAAAGTACATAGTGTTATCTAAAAAGCCTCTATGAAAAAAAGATGTGATTGCCCAATAGTTTTTTTTCTTAGGAATGAAAGAATACAACCAATAGCGAAGAAATGTCTTTGTATTCATAGTGATTTTACTAAAAATACTTCTTAAACGCACTATTCGTGAGCGCCAGCACTCTTTTCGTGCACGCCGTTTTTTAATTGTCATTGCTGCATCTTTAAGAGCTTTAAGATAGCTGGGGTTTCGCACAAAGAGTTGGTAATTATCCCACCCTAATGCATCAGTTAATCGCCTAGAGTCTCGATAGAAAGAAACAAACGCTGTCATTGCTATGCTATATACATCCGGATACTCTTCTGGTAATCGCCTTAGCGCATCAAAATCATGGACTTTCAGGCACTCCGCATTGTAATTAGCCACTGCCAGTTTCATGCGGTTTTCGATAGCAATAATCGTTTTTTTATCGTAGTAATAAGTTTCAAAAAAAAGTTTTAATTCACGCAAGACCCCAAACCATCTATATTGTATATCTATGTGATGATTTGTAAGGTTATCATGCATAGTAGTGCCCACCTCGCTGCGTCTATACACTGATACCACATCGGGTAAGTAGGCAGCCAAGCCATCTCTGATCAGCGTGGTCATAACGTAATTATCACCAAAGAGTAACTTGTCTAACGTTGCAGACAAGCAAACGTTATGATTCCAGCGAAAAAACATTGTGGAAGTATGTGCAGGACTAATAGAAATATATTCACACGCAGTGTAATATTTCTTTTTAGAATTAAAGCCGGGTATGCTGAATGGAATATACCTTTTGCCATTTTTGTCAGGTTTATAATAAGAATTCAGATACCAATCATCTGGCGCCAATATCTGAGCATTGCAGAAACAAGCATTAACCTCTGGATGTTCTTCAAGACAGTCAAACTGCTTTTGCAATTTAAGTGGGTCACACCAATAATCGTCACCATCGCACAACGCCGCGTATCTGGTGGTTATGCGATTGCATAAATCTCTTAGATTTGCCTGAGCCCCCATATTCTTTTCTCTAAGAACGGGAATGATCACGCCTGGATAACGCTTCGCATATTCCTTGAGTATTTCTGGTGTAGAATCTGTTGACGCGTCGTCTCCGATGTACACGCAAAAAGGGAAGTTTGTTTGTTGCGCAACAAAACCTTCCAGTGCGTCTCTGATGTAGTCTTGATGGTTATATGATACGCAAATGACTGTTACCGCTGCTTCATATTGGTCGGATTCAGTCGCAGGCAAGATCTGCTCGAATGCTTCCTTCATATTTTTTCTCATGTACGATTGGCTCCAGTTATTTTATCGTTGAATTTACTTTACCTGTTGACGCACGACAATATTTTGTCCATCTATTAAGCCGTCGTCATGCAAAACACTAACGATAGCATTTGCCACAGCTTCTGGCTGCATGATAGTAGAGGCATCCTCCATAGGAGCAAGCTTTGCCCTTAGTTCTGTTGCGCAACGCCCTGGAGATATGCAATAAACCTGAATGCCATATTCAGATAGCTCAGAGGATAGTGTTTCAGAAATTGATATTACAGCTGCTTTAGATGAGGCGTATGCCAACCAGCCGGGTCTTGCGCCAGATCCGGCAGTAGACGCAACATTAAGAATTTTGCCAGAGCGTTTTTTGCGCATGTGTTTGGCAACTTCGCGCGTTAGTAAAACCAAGCTATAAACATTGATTGTAAATGTTGCCTTTAAGAGTTCAGCGGTAGTGTCTATAAGAGGTTTTGGATCCGCGTATCCAGCAATATTTAATAGCGCGTCCATTTCTCCATATTCATTATAGATAGCTTCTGCAAAGGCATCTATTTCGTCTAGCTTTGATAAGTCAAATGCCAATGGCACTGTTTGAGTTTTTTCGTCACAAAGTTGCATGGTCTTATCTAAACCCTCGCTACTTCGTGCAACCAATAATAGGCGATCGTAAAGATTGGTTTTAGAAAGGGCAATAGCTGTCGCTCGGCCAATTCCTTGACTGGCTCCAGTTATGAGGCATTGGGTTATCATCATATGCCCCCTCTAATCTTCTTTTCATAAATCAATTCCGCGAACTCAAGGTCAAGTGGGTATGTAATTTTAATGTTTTCATCTCTGCCTTTTATGATACTAATTTTGAGCGAATCATCAAAATCATATAGCAGGCTAGCATCTTCCGTATAGTGACGGCCATGTTCTTTTGCCCAAATGTGAGCCTTGCAAATCAAGTCGTAATCGAATATTTGTGGCAATTGAACATTTGTCAGTTTATCGCGTATTAAAATACCCTCAAGAGCATCCTCGCCACGTACAACAGTAAAGGGGATTTCGATACCATACATTGCGTTTGCGTTTTCGTTTTCCAACAGTTGAATAAAATCATCACTAGATACAAATGGGCGCACCGCCTCATGTATAATAACTTGTTTGTATCCCGCTTTAGACAAAGCCTGCAACGCGATTAAGACTGATTCCTGTCTGGTGGCACCTCCAGATATGCAGCTGAAACGAGAATCAAAGCTCCAACCATCTAAAATCTCTTGAGTTTTGTCTATCCACTCTGCCGGCGAGGGTATGATCGCTTTTGTTACTGCCGGGATACTTTCCAGTTTCTCCAGCGAATGCACAATGATAGGTTTACCACCTAACAGGTAAAACTGTTTTGGCATTGCAATACCAGCTCTACTACCTATGCCACCAGAGAGCAATATCGCGCCGATTTCATCCATAAATCCTCCAAAGCACTAAACAATAGATTCTGCTAGTTACAAGTAAGCAAAGTATTATTTATTTGCATATAATTGTTACAATGAAAATTGACAGTACTCATTGTAACAATTTCTTTAATTGAAACGAGGATGAAAACGTGAACGATGGCTTTCAGGGTTCCAGTGTGTTTGTAACAAAGCCTTTTTTGCCGCCACTTGAGGAGTATCAGGAATTGGTAGAAGGTATCTGGAGCAGCAATCAGCTAACTAATGGCGGCGCTACGACGCAGAAGTTTGAAAAACAACTCTGCAACTACTTAGAAGTCTCAAACTTCCATTTTGTTGCCAATGGCACCATAGCTTTGCAGCTTGCGCTAAGTGGTCTTGGCATCAACGACGGAGAAGTCATAACAACACCTTTTTCTTATGTGGCAACAACTAGCGTCATCCTCTGGCAAAAATGTGAACCAGTTTACGCAGACATAGACCCTCATACACTTTGCATTAACCCCGATAAAATTGAATCACTGATTACAAAGAAAACCAAAGCAATAATGCCCGTACACGTCTTTGGCAATGCTTGCGATCTTAATGCAATTGAAGATCTGGCAAATCACTATAACTTGAAGGTTATATATGATGCCGCTCACGCCTTTGCGGTTACCTGTCAAGGCAAAAGCCTACTTGAATTTGGGGACGTGAGCACACTAAGTTTTCACGCAACTAAGCTATTCCATACAGCTGAGGGCGGCGGAATAGTGTCTAAAAGCAGGGATGTTCATGATCTTATAGAACTGCAAAAAAGGTTTGGTCATAATGGCGACACCCATCACGTATTGGGAATTAACGCAAAACCAAGCGAGCTTCATGCTGCATTAGGGTTGACAAATCTAAAATATGCCAATGACATTTTGGAGCAGAGAAGGCAACTTTATTCTAAATATGATGAATTGCTAGCAGACGATCTATATTGGTATCGTCAGCGGTTAACGATTGAAAAATACAATCATGCCTACTACCCAATTATTTTTGATACAGAAGAAATCACATTGTTAATTCTTAACAAGCTCAGCGAATTATCTATTTTTCCAAGGCGTTATTTCTTTCCTTCGTTAAACGAACTGCCGTATTTAAAGGACAGACAGCAATGCCCAAATTCAGAAAGCATCAGCAGACGGATTATTTGCCTGCCGCTATATGTTGGTCTGAGTGAGGACACAATCCAGTTGATTTCTGAGGTCATCCATAATGTCTGATAATATTCTGGTGTCTATTCTTTGTCCAACATTTAACCACAGTTCATATATCCGTGATGCTCTGGATGGATTTATCAATCAGAATTGCAATTTTGGGTTTGAAATAATCATCAATGACGACGCGTCCACAGATGGAACAACTGATATTCTAAGGGAATATCAAATGCGATATCCAGATGTTTTCAGGTTAAATATTCAACGACAAAACCAATATCAGCAGGGAGTTCGAGGTCCCATAACCCGCATCCTTCTCCCCATGGCTAATGGCAAGTATGTTGCTCTTTGCGATGGGGATGATTATTGGACTGACCCAGATAAGCTGGCGCGTCAGGTTGCCTATATGGAAGCAAACCCTGACTGCACACTGTGCTTTCATCCCGTGCAGGTTATTAATGAAGTTGAGAAGACAAAATCCATTTTTCCAGCTTCAGAAATAGAGTTTACATTGGGAAATTTAATCAAAGCAAATTTCTTGCAGACAAATTCTGCAATGTACAGAAGAATGTCAGATTTTGTGCCCACAGCAAAACAGATTATGCCTATGGATTGGTATCTACACCTTTGCCATGCCGCTAATGGGAAAATTGGTTATATTAATAAAACAATGGCTGTGTATCGCATACATAGCGAAGGCATATGGACAGCCCTTAGGAAGAGTGATTCCATGCAGTTCATGCTAGATCACGCACTGCCAAAGCTAAGGTTCCATTTAGTAGTGCGCGAGATGTTTGCAAACCGCGGCTATGCAGATGAATGTGACACGGCAGTGCTTACTGCTCTGCAACAGATAGTTGCTGTGGTTGATCGCGATTCCCTTGAAGATTTTTTGATGCTATTACTTGATAGCGGCAACGCTAGATATGAATACAGCGATTTACTCGCGCCGCTATTAACTGCGCTAATAAAAAGCATAGATGGCATAGATGCAAAACATCAAAAAGTTATAGATGAAATTTTCGCTTCTACCTCTTGGAAAATCACAAAGCCCATCAGACTGCTCGGCAGCTTATTTAAGTAACCAGCTTGGCAAAATAGCCAGCTTAGTTAGGAAGTTTAGTTAGGCGACCAGAATTCTTTCCAACTATGCGCTGAAATATTCCCCGTCAGATATTGAGTAAGGAACAAAGCTTGTTCCACTTGTAGCCCTGTATGCAACTTTCATTTAAACTTTCCCAAAAGTTCGCTCATCCTCGCGAGCCTTCCTCGTATGCACGGCAGACTTCCAGCGCGTCACCATCCATGATCAGGCGACCAGACTTCAACCAAAGCACGCGATTGCACAGCGTCTCAATTTGCCTTAGCGAATGCGAGACCAATAGCACTGTGGTGCCGCCACCCATAAGCTCTTTAATGCGCGCCTCACTTTTCTCTTTAAAAAGAAAATCGCCCACGCTAAGAATCTCGTCAACAATAAGAATCTCTGGCTTCGTGATAGTGGCAATAGAAAACCCAAGACGAGCTTTCATGCCCGACGAGTAGTTCTTAATGGCCACATCCTGAAACTGTTCCAGCTCTGCGAAGCTGATAATCTCGTCATAACGCTCTGCCATGTACTGTTTTGAATAGCCTAAAACGGCACCATTTAAAAAAACATTCTCGCGAGCGGTGAGGTCGGCAGAGAAGCCCGCACCTAGCTCTATAAGAGGCGAAATGGATCCCGTTCGCATGATGGTGCCTTTGCTTGGCCGCATGATGCCCGCAATGAGCTTTAACAGCGTACTTTTGCCTGAGCCATTAAGGCCTACAATGCCCAAAACGTCGCCAGGCCAAACCTTAAAGCTCACATTTTGTAAGGCAAAAAACTCATCAAAGTGCAACTGGCGCTTTACAGTACGAATGAAGTACTCCTTTAGACTATCCACCTTGTCCCTAGACATATTAAAGCGCATGGTTACATCGCTGACCTCTATTATCGGCTGCATGTCTTCTCCAAATCTTTGTTCTGCACTTACTTCTACCAGCCTTTCGCAAGCGTCCTAAATATTTAGAATAAAGTTGTCCTGCGCCCTTCTAAAGAACAGCAGACCGATGACCAGCGTGACAATGGCAAAAGCCATACAGTAAAGATTCTCGTAAAGACCGGGAACACTGCCATACATCATAACCTCGCGCGCATAGTTAACAAAATGCAACAATGGATTAAACTGCAATACAGTCTGGGCAATTTCCGGCAATAGGACAAACGGATAAAAAATGGGTGTCAGATACATCCAAGCCATTGTAAGAACGCCATAAAGATGCGCAATATCGCGAAAATAAACCACAGCGGCACTAAGAACCAGGCTTAAACCAAAAGAAAAGACGGTGGCGTAAAATACAGGAATCACCAGCAAAGGAATTGTTGGATGCAGCGGCATCTGCAGGATGGCATACACTATTGCAACCGCTATAAGCGAGAACGCCAGATTCACTAGCGAAAAAAGAACCTTCTGCAACGGGAAGATATACTTTGGGATATAGACCTTCTTAATGAGTTCAGCGTTGTTAAGCACAGAATTCATACCACTTGTCGTAGAGCCGGTTACGAAACTGTACATCGTAGAGCCAACAATGTAGTAAACCGGGAAATTCTCTATATTAAACCTAAAGATAGTAGAAAAAACAATGGTGAGAATAATCATCATCATTAGTGGGTTAAGAATACTCCAGAGTATCCCAAGCACACTGCGTCGATACTTGACCTTAATGTCGCGAACGACCATCGTAGAAAGCAGGTGGCGATACTGCAACAGCCCAGGAAGCATGCGCCTAACTTTGGGCAGGACGAACAGAAAAGCAATTACACAGCCCAGTATAACGGCTGCACTTAGCACTGCAAAAAGATCTGCGGGGGTTATTTGTGAAAAATCCATGCTAGAATTATAGCAGACAGGGTGCTTTATTGCGGCGGCAACGACATAGGCAAACCCGTCATCTTTTATCATTCTTTATCATCTTTTATCATTTGTCAAGTGAAGTGTTAAATGAAGTCTTCTTAACTAAAACATAAAGTTACTGTTCACGCCTCCCTGCATCATCCTGAGATTGCCGTGGCGGCAATGCTTAAGACTCTGACACTTCGGTCTGGCGAACTAGAGCCTTGAGCTCTCGCTTCGCTCGCCTCAGGATGACATGGGGTGGGGCGTGAGCAGTAACATGAGATTTGTTTATACCGATTTGTTTATACTTTCACACCTATAGCTCTCCGCGTAAATATTCGCCAAGATAAGGAATGCGAAACTCAAGCTGCCCCCTTGATGGCGAGACTATGATGTCTGCAGCCATTAGGCGACGTCGGTAAGGTTGAATATATGCAGATGAAACTTTAAGCCTTTGTTTGATGTCTGAAACCTTGCTGAGTGTTTTATCTACCGCCATCGCTTTAAGAAACAACTTGTCCTTTTCTGATAGCAAGCGCATAACAGGCGCAAAGAGGTCTTCTTCTAAATTACGGCGCGCATTTGTTATAGCAGTCACAACTTGTTCGTTAGAAATTACTTTTCTCCCACAATTTGCTTGCGCAATGTAATATCCTATCAGCTGCATAAGATATGGATACCCCTTGGTTGCAGAAACTGCGACCTCAAGATCTTTGGCGCCGATCTTCACATTTGCCTCTGCAAACACCTTTGCATAAAAAATGCTCACTTCATTTAATGGTAATGAACTCAGGTGCACTTTATGCGCCCTGTTTAAGAATGTAAGCAAATTATCATTAAGTACCGAAAGAACTGCGTATGGCAATCCAGCCATTGCCACAGCAACATTGCAATCGTCGCCAACTAGCTGCTGATATGTTGTAGCAAATTCACGCATTACCGCACTTGATGTCTGCATTTCGTCAATTAGAAACAAAATGCCCTTGCCATGTTTGGCTAGCTTTTCGCAAAGCATCGAAAGTTTTACCCTAAAGCCATACTGCTTCTCTGTCGCCTCAGAAAAAGTTAGTCCAAAAGCGAAACCAAGCGCGCCAGCGTTTACACCTTTTATTTTCTGCCTTGTGTCTTTCACATACTTAGCACCTTGATGTTGAATTTCCTCAATAATCTCTGAAAGCATATTCTCGCTAGCAGTTACTCTGGCAACCACAAAACCCATTGATTTTGCCCTTACAGCAAGCTCAAGTAACAGTGCTGTCTTTCCCATTCCCCGTTGCCCAATAAAAAAAGTTGCACGATGGGGATGGCCTGGCTGACCTTTAAGCGCGTCAAGGAAATCAGCTATTTCTTTATCGCGACCCACTATAACCTTTGGCCTTTTGCCAAATGTGGGCAAGAACACATTCAAGGAGTCATTGGTCATGACAAATCCCTTCTTTATTAATGTTTATCATCTTTTATTATCTTTTATCATTCTTTATCATTTTTTATCATTTGTCAAGTGAAATGTTAAACGAGGTCTTCTTAACAAAAACATAAAAGACTGCGCGATGGCTTAAAGAAACCACCGCGCAGCTATATGGAAGTCCATAGCATTCATGTACCTATTTAGGTAACCTGAATAGCAACTGTCTTGCAGCTATTTGCCGCCATTCTTGCGTCTGCGTGACAGGCTTGGAGGGTGGCCAAGGAGGGAATAAACGCAGGCGCAAGGCTGGTCTATTTACTTAAGCTGCTCTTAGCGCCCACTTCTGGTTGCTATTGCCATGGAACTGCCATTGAGTTATGACGGTGCCATTTGCAGAACTGGCACCGCTTACATCCAGCGCAAGGCCGGAGTTGGCGGCGACGATGTAGTAAGAACCATCACCCTCGCCGGAATTGATAATTGCCCACTGCTGGTTTAAACCACCATGCCATGGATACTGAATAATACTTGCGCCATTTTCTCTGGACTCGGCATTAACATCTAAAACCAGACCAGACAAAACATTTGTAATAATATAATAGCCTGTTTGCGGGTTATAAGTAAATATAAAATTTTGGTTGGGTCTATTGGCATAGTCCCAAAGCAAAACTCTTGTAAGTTGCAGCACAGACCCGCCCTCGACATCTAGTGAGCCATTGCCGCTTAAAAAAGTTCTTGCAGCATAAATGCCCTCTGCAACAACTGGCTGCTTAGCGTTTATGACCCATCGCTGATTTGCGCCGCCATGCGTAGTGTAAACTATAAGCTTACTGCCACTGCCGCCATTTGCGCCACTAACATCCAAAGCAAAACGACTATTGCTTGCAGAGGTTATGATGCATGTATCGTCATCTAGATAGTTAATATACCACTTCTGGTGGGCACTGCCAGTGTATCGCCACTGAATCACAGGTGTGTTGTCGCGCATTTGACCACCTTGAACATCAAGCACCAAGCCAGAGTAAACATTTCTAATAATGTAACTACCATTGTCTGCCGCCAGTAAAGAAAAACGCTGATTGGCGGCAACGGATGCATCGCTTATATCTACTTGCACACCAGCTTTATTTGAGCAATCAGGAATGTCTATGTTGCGTGTACCTGGTAATAATGTCGAGAAGGACACAATCTTGCCAGCCAACGACTCATTGGCATTTGCAGCATCTAGGGAATTGTCGTCTGCATTTGCATCGATGTCGCTGGTTTTGTCACCTGAACTGATTTCATCGCTGTTTACATCGGAACCAGAGTCAGAACCGGTATTAATTCCGTTGGCGTCGGTAGCAGAGCCGGTATCGTCGCCAGAGCCAGAACCAGAGCCAGAGCCATCGGTTGCGCCGGAATCAGAGCCAGAGCCATCAGTTGCGCCGGAACCAGAGCCATCCGCGTTATTCTGGGCATTTGAATCTTTTAATGACCAAACAGCATACAGGGTAGTTTCGCCCCTTTGGCTAGTATCCCAAAGATCGCCAGGCAGATACTGTGCTGTAGTTGCGTCTGGAACTGTTGCCCATCCGGCAAAACTCATGGCAGACCTGGCCAAGCTGCCATTGTAGTCGCCAAGTACGATGGGTTCATCTCCCACCTCGCCTATATAATGCAGCGGGAAATCACTGACCTCGCTAGGAGAAGTCACTGGCGAACCAGTATTGTAGCCAGAGAAGTACGGCAAAGAGGCGGCAGTCATCTGTGGCGCGTCGCCATTGTTATTAAAAACAATCCAAGAGTCATTGCGTCCACCCCAATTGCGATGCACGCTTTGCCAATCGCTAAAGACGCCTGCCTGACCACACTCGAAGACCTCGCGATCGAAATCTTGGGGGTAAAAAGTATGCGGGAAAACAGCCGTAGGCGCCGCATCGTTAATGATACTAGTTGCTGTACGCGATTGAGCGGCAGTTACGCCTTTAAACGCATAAACAAAAGCAGGCTGGTTTGTAGGCGCGCCACTGGTACCATCAAAATCTTCTTGAGCAAGTTTTGGGAAGACAAAGGCGTTGCCAATAACAAGGTTGCTGCAATTGGCAAAAATTTGTGTCGCAAAGCCGCCCCTAATGTCGTAATTCTTAGATGCTGTGCTTTTGATATTTTGCGGCAAGTTAAAGCTATCGCCCATTGTTGTAAGATTGCTACAGTCTCTAAACATCATGCCAGCAAACTGAAAGTCTGCATCTTGAATATCGCGGGGCATATAAAAACCATCGATACTTGTCAACGCTGTACAACCTTGAAACATGCTGCTAGCAAACATGCCGCCTACTTGGGTAATACCTCCCCAATCTAAAAATCCTGGACCTGCACTAACGAGGGATGTACAACCAGCAAAAGTGCCATGCCATTCGCCATATTGGGCAGAGACAACACCAGCAATCTGGTCGTAACTGCGTTTCATAATTGGCGTAAATGGTGAGTTTATACTTATGAGCTTTGCTTTGTTTAATGGGTCATTGCCGCCAGTGATGCCATTGCCAAGACCAAAGTCCCCCAGCCAGCACTCCTCATTAGAAACGCTCTTTGGACGAATTGTTATGGTGTAGTTGGTATTGGGCAAGTAAATACCATCGGGACTTTGAATATAGCTAACATTGCGCTCTGTGGTGTCATCAAACCAATTGCCGCCGCTAAGCCACTGAACCTCAACAGGAACACCGTTAAAGTTGCCCGGAGCATAAAAAGGAATCTTAAATTGGGCATCTGAACCCGAGTTAATAGTAAAACTGAATGCTTCTGTGCTATCGCTGGTGCCAGCATGACCAATGTTTATGGGCTCTTCTGTGTCACTGGAGCCATCAGTATTGTCGGCAGTGTCGTCGGTACCATCAGCATTGCCAGTGTCCTCGGTAGTGTCTTCGGCGCCGTCAGCATTGCCAGTGTCCTCGGAATCGTCGCCAGTGTTGGTATCTCCGGCATTGTCGGTAGAGTCACCAGTATTGTCGGCATCCTCGGAATCGTCGCCGGTATCGGCATTTCCTTCAGCGCCATCAGACTCGTCGCCCTTCTCAACATTTTCACCTGCATCAGCATCGTCTAACTCGTCGCCAGAATCATCTTCATCGTTTAACTCGTCGCCGGGATAGTTTGTCTCGTCATAAAGACCGCCCCAATTAGAATGAATCTTTGCGATATCGCTAAAGCTTGCATCGTCCTCTGCTTTGTCGGGATGGTTAAAAGTATCGCGAACAGTAGACGGATACAAGCTGAAAGGAAATGCATCAGGATCTGCAGAAGGGTTATTGATGATACTTAGTGCGCTTCGCTTCTGTGTCTTTTCTAGGCCGGCCAGCGTCCTCAGAAAAATGCTGCCATTAAAGTCAAGTTGCTCTTGCGTAAAACTGGGAAAGCAAAATGCGTCGCCAATGATAAGGCTGCGGCAAGAGTGAAACATTTGGTCGGCGAAGCCACTTATGTCGCCTTCAGTGATATTTTGCGGCAGATTAAAGTCATCATGCATGGTAACAACGCCATCAGGCACAAACATGAAGTCAAAAGCAAACATAGATTGGGCAAAGCTGCCCCCTACTTTATGTATGTTTGGTGGCATATTAAAATCTGGCGCAATGGTTGTTAATTTATAACACATCGAGAACATGCCAGAAGCAAAGGCATAACCAACCGTTGTTAGTTTTTGTGGCAAGTTAAAGCCAGCTGTACTAAGTAGACTGTTGTTAAAATTAAACATATTCAGGCAGAAGAAGTCGCCAACTGTCGTTAAATCCTGAGGTAACTGAAAGCCATAAATTGAATCTATAAACGAGCAGTTCCTAAACATATGTGCTGCAAACTCGTTGCCTGCGTAAGTGACATTGTTCCACAAAGTCGAGTTAAATCCAGGCCCGATATCTACCAAACCATTGCAACCGCGAAAGGCATCTTTCCATTCGCCAGATGGTGCGCTTTGACTGGCAATTTCTGCCGTTGTGCGCTTCATAAGTGGGGTAAACCCAGAGACTATTGCCACGAGCTTGTCTTTGTTGCTAGAACTATTTGAGCCCGACGACCCATCGCTAAAACCAAAAGCACCAAGCCAGGCATCCTCTGAAGAACCCGGGTGCGGGCTTATCGTTATGGTGTAGGGGCTAGAAGATGCAGCATAGCTGTGGTTGATACCACCATCTGGCACGCCTGTACCACTAAAGTTTTCTACTGCACTTCCGTCGCCCCAACTGATATCCCAATCGTAGTTTTTGTTGCCACTATAATTTGCCGATGTGGGCAAAATAAATGAGCCATCAGAAGGCAAGCTTACCTGAATTTGAAAGTATTCGCTGCTGGAGCTTGCAATATTTTCGCTTACATATAGTGCAACCTCGGCCTCGGCACCACCTCTGTCGCTTTGCAGGCGTACACCGGCAAAAACAACTCCTTTTTGCGCGTCTGCCTGCGTTATAGTATATTGCATATAAACGACAACAGACTTGCCCGGGTTTACCGCAAATCCAGGACCAAATATTACAAGGTCAGTGCCAACGCCTGACAACAACGAAGATGTAACATCTACGCCATCAATAAAAACATCTGTAATCGTAGCACCTGTCAAATACTCCTTAAAGGCATTAAGCATCTGATAATCAGGAGCAATATTGGCAAATATGGCAGTAAGGTTTACCGTGTCGCCCTCATTGGCATAAGCCCCGCTAACATCGTAGCCATCCCAAACGACAGAAACATTAAAGCTAGGGGCATCTATTGGCATTGTGGTGTCAAAATCTTCTTGTAAAGAAATTCCCTTGCCCGCTGCTTTGCCCTTAACCTGCCCGTCACCATCTTGCTTCAATCCATTTTGCTCAGAATCATTTTGCTGTAAAGCTGCATCTGAACTATTTGTTTGATCTACCTGATTTAAATTTTCTTGTAGAGAAGTGCCATCGGCGCCGTTTGTTAGACTGCCATTTGTTAGACTGCCGTTTGTTAGATTGCCATTCGCAGGTGCGTCTTGTTCGGTTGCGCTCGTGTCAGCGTTTGTATTTGTGCCTGTTTTTGCACCTGCATTTTCGTCTGCATTTTCGTCTGCATTTTCGTCTGCACTTTCGTCTGCACTTTCGTTTTCATTTTCGTCTGCATTTTCGTTGCCTTCTGCAGTAGCAGAACCAGTTGTCGCCTGTTGCTCTAGAGCAGCTAAAGCTGCTTGAGCTTCCCGAACCTCCTGAGCTTCGCTTGCCGCAATAGCGGCTTGCGCATCTGCATCCTGCAAAGCGTCATCCTGCTGCGCAAATACAAATGTTGGCAACAGAGCCGCCACAAGCAATAGCGCAAGCAAGCACGAGAGTACCACTGCCGATGGCTTATCAGACAGCCTTCTTGTCGTAGCTTGGCTACTTCTGAACGAACTTCCTAGTGCCCGTCTACTTTTAGACAAACTTTCTAGTTTGCTTTTTTTCATGCTTTTCTCCTTCATGGTTGTCACCCCTTATATAAGGTCGTTTCGCACCAAGCACCCTGTGAACCTCTTAATCCCATACAATTAGCAAATGCAATTTGCCTCAAGCAATTTGCCCGATTTGCCACAAACACTTTAGTGCAAGTACTTTAATGCAAACGCTTTAGCACAAGCGCTTTAACGCAAGCGCCTTAATGCAAACAAACACAGGCTAATTAATATGCGATTTAGTTAAGCACACTACGTCACGCCACAAATAAATAATCTCTCACTAAGCATTTTAAGAGTATTGTGGTTATCGTTTTTATTGCATACTTTTATAAGATTGCGACAACTTAGCGGCAAACGGTCTGCGATTCATGAAGGCAGCCTGCATAAATCGATGTACTTTTAGATGCAGACATGACAGCAGGCTCGGCGCTATCGGCTGATAAAAAAGCCTGCTTAAATCTATGCCCTTTTAGATGGCAATGCAAACTGAAAAGAACAAACACGCAAAAGTCACAATAAACGAATAAGGACGCAACAGCGCATCAAAGTCTTTTGGATTTAGAACATTATTTACAGTACGCAAATGTAAAACAAGTGGAATAAAAGCAAATAGATACAAAAGTCGCCACCATTGCCATGGGGCAGGCAGATCTTTTATTGCAGCAACACTTTCTTCACCAAGAAGACTGTCTGCCGTTGCTGTTAAAGTATCGTTGTAAGCATTGCTCTGAAAAGGCCATAAAAGAGCATAGCCATTCTGATCTACAGAAGATGCCAACGCAATGCTTGCGCAAAGCAGACAGGCCATGCCGGCAATCACCAACTGATTATGATAACGACGCCCTCCATCTGCACCCATCTGCACAACCAATGTGCGTTTGCCAGTGGCGGCATCTGTTGTGCGATCACGCATATTATTAAGATTAAGCATCCCATTTATAAGAAAACCAGCACCAAACCCTGCCGCAATAGATGCTAGTGTAATAGTATGCGAGTATAAATAAAATCCGCCACAAACCGCCAAAAGTCCATAGCAGGCAATACAGAATATATCTCCCAAACCATAATAGCCGTAAGCATGCTTACCAACGGTATAGGCAATGGCAGAAAAAAGCGCAAATGCACCTAGACAAAGGAAAATTACAATGCTCATTAGATCTGAACCAAAAGCTACAACAATTAAGACAACACCTAATGCAAAAGTAAGCGCGCCCACACCAATAAGTGCTACACGCATTTGCTTAAAGGAAATCTCGCCTCGTTGCATTGCTCTTTTTGGCCCAATGCGATCGTCGTTATCTGCACCATTTTGCAAATCGCCATATTCGTCGGCAAAATTACCAAGTATTTGCATACCTAGTACTGTAGCAACTAGCAGAGGAAAGACCTCTAAGCGAAATGTTTCTGTGGCAAGCGCCATACCACTTGCCACAATTGCCCCTGTCAGCGACATGGGCAAGGTGCGCAATCGCAATGCTTCTATCCAAGGGTTCATCCCGTATATTCCTCCTGCTAAATTTTGGTAAACAACGCGAGCCGCCCCAGATTATCTGGAGCGGCCCGCCTTCTTTGACATTATCCTATATGGTTAATGTCCATTACGACCTGTATTAAAACATAGTCTTATGTGGCGTCTGTAAATATATTACCTTACGCCAAGTTGAAAATCCACTGTTGGTTACTTTCGCCATGCAAAGGCCACTGAATAATCGTACCATTGTTGCTGGCATTACCCGCATTAACATCAAGTGATAATCCGGAATTGGCAGAGATAATGTAGTATGTGGGTTGTCCAGATACGGTGTTACCAGATGCAATGACAGCCCACTGCTGGTTAAGACCACCATGCGAAGCCCATTGGATAACCTGAACACCGCTTTGTATAGAAGATGCTGTGACATCTACAGACTTTTGTGAGCTAACATTTATCATCGTGTAATAGCCGGTTTCTGGAACAAACTGCAAGGCAAACTGTTGGTTTGGTGCATTGTGACGATCCCAAAGCAACATACGAGCACCATCTTGTAAAGAGGCTGCCTCTATGTCTAAAGCACGCCCACCCTCACAAGCCGTAGAGACCACATAGGTGCCACTGGCAAGCACAGGCTCTTTAACATCAAACTGCCATTGCTGATTTTTACCACCATGTTTTTCATAGATAATTAATGTAGAGCCATTGGCAGAACCAGCGCCATTAATGTCTAAGACGTAATTAGCATCAAGCGCAGAGCTAATTACATAGGAGCCACCTTCAACCTGTGTCACCGCCCATTTCTGGTTTGCTTCGTTGTGTAACGGCCACTGAATGACAGCGGCGGCATCTGAAATATGAGCGCCAAAGATATCTAGAGCCATACCAGAATTAACGTTAATAATGTTGTAATAACCATCGCCAGAGTCCTGCATCAGGAAGCGCTGATTGGCACCAAAGTTACTATCCCAAATGATGGCTTGCTCGCCTCTTTTAGTAGAGCGTGCAGGGATGTCGATGTTTTTGGCGCCGGATTGTACAGAAGAAATGCTAACAACTTTACCCGCAAAACTCATGTCGGAAGCATTGTTATTGCCAGAGTTGTCTGTATCGGTTGCACCAACAGTGTTGTCGCTGGCAGAAATGCCACTGTTGCCGGAAGCGTTGCCGCTGGCAGAAGTGCCACTGTTGCCAGAAGCGTTGCAGTTGCCACTAGAATTGCCAGTGGTACCATTTTTGTTGCCAGAGTCAGATGAGCCGCCCTTATCAACAACTTTATTGCCGCCTTTGTTGTTACCAGAATTTGCAGACGCGCCGCCGTTGTTGTTAGCGCCGTTATTGGCACCGCCGTTGTTAGCGCCGTTATTGGCATCGATATTACTGTTGCCTTTATCGCCGCCATTTAAGTCAGCCGCCCATATGGCATAAAGCTTGGTTTCGCCTCTAACGCTAGTGTCTAACTGATCGCCTGGTTGCCAGGTTGGGGTAATTGCGACAGCAGATGTGTCCCAACCCAAGAAGCTATAACCTGCTAAGGTGGGATTCACATTGCTATTGGCACTAACTGCGCTTAGTGTACCAGGGGCAAGGATAGTGTCGCCAGTTTCGCCTGCATAATGCGGGGGGAAATCGTTTGTGTGTGCTGCAGAAGGCTCAAAATAGCCAGAAAAGTAGGGCTGTACAGCAGGCAAGGACGATAGTGAACCGCCATTGGCGTCATAAACTATCCATGAGTCGTTGCGACCACCCCAGTTGCGATGTACATCTTGCCAATCGCTAAAGACACCAGCTTGACCACAAGCAAATGTCTCGCGGTCGTAGTCTTGAGGATAATACGTATATGGGAAAACCGCAGTGGCAGCAGGGTCATTAATAATGCTTAAGGCCGTACGAGACTGAGGTGCGGTTACTCCCTTAAAAGTGTAAACGAATGAAGGATAAGTATTTTCTACTGAGCCATTGGCGTGAATACCGTCAAAGTCGACCTGTGCGAGCTGAGGGAACTTAAACTTAGCACCAATAACCAATTTCTCGCAATCACTAAACATTTGGGCAGCGAAGTTGCCTCTTAAACCAGTTACGCTTACCGTAGAGGTAACATTTTGTGGCAGGTTGAAGTCATCGCCCATAGCTGTCAGATTTGCACAACCCCTGAACATCATTGCAGCGAACTGAAAGCCTGCCTCATTAATATTTTGCGGTAGATTAAAACCATCTATACTGGCAAGTGAAGTGCAGTCCTGAAACATGGCACTAGCAAACATAGATCCTGTCTTGGTAATTGCATCCCAGCCCACAAATCCAGAACCTGTGCTCACCAAGTTCTCGCAACCCATAAAAGTACCATTCCATTCCCCGTATGGTGCAGCTTCGGTACCATCTATCTGCGCAGAAGTGCGTTTCATTTTGGGAGTTATTGCTGAATCTATAGATATAACTTTTGCCTTATTGGCAGCTTCATGAGCAATAGCGCTATGATTGCCAAAACCAAAATCACCCAGCCAAGACTCTTCATTTGCTGCGCTTTTTGGACGGATGGTTATTGTGTAATTTGTGTTGGGCTGATAGATGCCAGCGGGGCTTTGTATAAAACTTCCGCGGACACCACCTTCAGATGTGCCATCTTCCCACTCGCCGCCATCTAGCCACTGAATTTGTATTGGGCCACCTACAAATTGCCCAGGGGAATAAAAAGGAATCATAAACTTGGCGTCGGCACCAGAGTTAATGGTGAACTTAAACTCTTCTGTGCTTGGAACTGATGAAGTAACTTCAGTTGTCTCTACAGATTCTACTGCGGCAGCCACTGCTACATTGGTGCTAGAAGTGGCATAGCCTTTGTCGCTAACAATCTTTGTTTCTTGGGTAACGCTACCAGCAATTACATCGGCATCTGTAACTGTGTATTGGTAACACACGCCAATATAACTAGATGCATCAAGATTGCGACCTGTGCCAGAAGCATGAACGCCGTCCCATGCCTTTGCCTTAATACTAGATGTACCTATGCCATTAAACTCTGAGGTGATATCAATTGGAATTTCATAATTGGGAAGAACACCATAGTCTACACGTACGGCTGCGGCACCTGCTAATTTTTCTTCAATGGTCTCTACAAATGATGTCCCTGTTGATTGCTGATTAAAGAATACAACATAGTACCGAGTTGTTTCTCCGGGAACATAGTGCGAACCATTAGCGGGAGCATCCCACATTGTGCCATAAGGAAAGATAAAGTCTTCATCGTCTTGTGCGACAACGTTGTCTTGGTTTAACTGTGCCAAGCTGTCTGCAGCACCATCTTCTGCTGATTGAGCATCTGCTGTCTGCTGAACGTCATTAGCGCTGCTGTCGTCTGCCACTGCTACATCAGTACTAGAAGTGCCGTAGCCTTTGTCACTAACGATCTTTGTCTCTTGGGTAATGCTACCAGCAATTACATCGGCATCTGTTACTGTATATTGATAGCGCACGGCAACAAAACTGAATTGTTCAAGAGCTAGACCTGTGCCAGAAGTATGAACGCCGTTCCATGCCTTGGCCTTAAGACTAGATGTGCCTATACCGTCAAACTCCGAAGTGATATCACTTGTTTTATCAAAAGTAGGGAAAACGCCATATTCTACGCGCACAGCCACAGCGCCTGCCAGTTTTTCTTCAATAGTCTCTACGTACGGTGTTCCAGTTGTTGGCTGATTAAGAAACCTGACACAGTACCGAATCGTTTCTCCGGAAACATAATGCGAACCATTTGCGGGTGCATCCCATTCTGTGCCATAAGGAAAGATAAAGTCTTCATCGTCTTGTGCGACAACGTTGTCTTGGTTTAACTGTGCCATGCTGTCTGCAGCACCATCTTCTGCTGATTGAGCATCTGCTGTCTGCTGAACGTCATTAGTGTTGTTGCTTTCTGCATCACTGCCAGTAGCACCATCTTGTGCCATGATAAAGGATGGCATGAGTGCTGCTGCAAGCAACAAAACTAGCACCAGTGATAGCGCCGCCGCCGCTATCTTACTCCCAGACGCCTGCTTGCGCGTCTGATCACCGGAAATACTACGATAGTCCATGGGCAAAACCTCTTTTCTGTCATTTGAATCTCTTGGCTTACTTAGCCTTATTAGCTTTAGCGGTGAACTTCGTTAACTACACATAAAAATTGCCCCAGCAATTAACAAAGATGACATGCGGCGTCATAGACCAAAAAATGCCTATTAAAAAATGCCCCATATGGCTAATCTAGCATCGCACAGATTGCAGACGCTTAGAGTATCCTCACCAACCTATAAGGGTACCATATTTTGCGTTTCTATTGTATATTTTTCTTATTTTTTTTAAGAAATCCGGCGAACGGTAGTTACCAAAGTGTTATTGAAAATGATATAAACATGACCTCACCTGCGCCAATTCACATATTAATTCTCGTGCCAACCCTAACGAGTTAAAGTTTGTCCCAATGAACTTTTTCTTCTTCATAAAAGCCACGGGAGCCGCCATCCTCATTGGCAACACCAACAGCAATAACATTAAATGGCGCAAGGTTTTCTGGCAGCCCAAAAAGTTCCCGTACATAATTCATCAAGTTGCCTTCAGGATAAATTCCACACCAGCAAGTGCCCAAACCCTCATGAACAGCTTGCAGTAAGATATTTTGAGTAGCTGCGCCAGCGTCTTGTGGATTAAATGGCTCAGAGATAGCGTTGTGAGCGTTGGTATCAATGAGAACAATAATAGCTAGGCTCGCAGTCTTTAGCATACTGGTATAAGGATGAAACTCACAAATTGCGCTCAGGTTTTCTGGGTCGCGTACAACCAAAAACTCCCATGGACGCTGGTTACAAGCGCTAGGCGCAAGCATTGCAGCCTCTAAAAGTGAGCGTACTTGTTCGTCTGTTACTATCGCGCCTTCTTTGTAGTTGCGCACAGAGCGACGCTTGCTAATAATCTCGGCTATTGGCATGATGTCTTTCCTCCCCTGTTGGGTTTTGGGATGTTTGGGCTATTGGTTTAACTTAAAGCCAATAGCCCATTATACAAAAACTTGTGTGTGTGTGTGTGTGTGTGTGTGTGTGTGTGTGTGTGGTAATTACCTTATTGTGTTATTTGAAGGTAATCTGTGAGAAAATATTTACATGCCTATTAGAAGGTAGGT